>NZ_JAVCWM010000026.1:0-90424 GCF_030846495.1 Massilia scottii
ACGCTCTTCGCGCTCTGGAACGCACGAACAGCGAGTCAACGTCATGGCGGCATTGCGCCATGACCGATCACTGGTATGGCGCATGCACGACCAGCGCACAACACGCGAGGACGTGATGGCGTTCTTCGATGACTTGGCAAGCGAACCGCACCGCGTGCCGCGTATTGTGGTGCTGGACAACGCGGGCATCCACAAGGGCGAACCGATGCGGATCAAGCGCCAGCAATGGGAGCGGCAGGGCTTGTACCTGTATTACCTGCCGCCCTATAGTCCTGAACTGAACCGTATCGAAATACTCTGGAAGCAAGCGAAGTATTTCTGGCGATGCTTTCGTTACATGGCCGGTGATAGCCTGCGCGACGAAGTCTGCTCCATCATGGAAAATTATGGAAAAGCATTCACGGTAAATTTTGCGTAATTACTTAAAGGGTGAACGTGAGCGTTCCCTATGCGGGGAAAAACGTCGAGTCCAGCACTTGCGCGGTGGTCCATACAGGCATGCGCGGGAACTGGTAGAGCCCCGTGTCATTGAAGGCAATGACCAGCGCGTCTTTCCAAATCTCTACAAACCACGCGTCATCAGCTAAGGTGTGCTTCAGGCTCGGCACTTTAGCGAGCTTTATTGCAATGCTCTCGCGCTGCACGTCGATCGTTGCGCGCCAGCTTTTGCTGCGCAATTGCGGTTGAAACTGCCACTTGAGCAGGTGGGCAATCAGCACGGCCATCCGACTGCCCAGTTCGCGCCGCACGCTATTGCCCACGTCCTCGATCTCCTCGGCAATGTTCTCAATATCGAGCGCGGACCACTGGCGTTCGCGTAACAGCGCCGCCTGTTCGATTGACCAGGCAAGCACGTCCATGTCGTACAGACTAGCCATCATCAACTCCTTGTGACTGCCCCAATATGAAGTAAGCATACCTACCGGACTTCGACACACCTCAATCGTGCGCCAGCGCGAACGGGGAACTTGAACACTCCCGTGAGGTCTATAACTGGAGTGATTCAATTCGATCGAGAGGAGGCTTCCCATGTTCGCATTCCTGACAACTATTTCGGAAGAAGACCTACGACATGTTGTGAAAAAAATATCCAGCAATGTAGAGACCAAATCACCGCTCTCTCCACGCAGCCAGGAAATCCTCAGATCGGTGCGTTTTACCTCCCATGAGATGAAACAGGCGGGAATCGTCGCCGCCATGAAGATCGCTGCGAGAAGCAAATGACGCGTATTGTCGGGTCGATTCTGACGGGCTATGTCGGACTGGCCAAACTGACGGCTACTACCGAGAAGGCGGTGGGCATCGGCGCCAACCCTGCACATAAACCGGCGTTTGGAAAGCCCGTATCGACGCCGTCCACACCTCAGGAAGGGGATTAGCCTCCGCTCGCCCAACCCTCGTACACCAGCACCGAAGGTGCGCGCGCTCCAGCGTTCCCAAGCTGATCCGCGCCTGGCTACCCGCACTTATTCGCGCACCGGCCCGGCCAAACTGGCTCGCTGGGCCTCGATATGCGCCTTCAGGCAAGCCGGACACCAGCAAGCAGCCGCGCCGCCCTCGACCGGCACCGCTACCGCCGGCGGCAATTCCGTGCACCAGCACGGCCCCGCAGTGCCGTCGGCCATGGCGCAGCCGAACTGCGCCCCACAGCGGCTGCAGGTACTCATGGCGCGCCGCTTTCCGGCGAGGTCAGCCACAATGGGAGAAGACACGTGCGGGCGCTGCCATTCATGGACATGTTTCCTGATCAATAGGTGCACTGCGTCAGGCGCCGCGAAACGGGGCTGGAGCGCCGAGGGAATTCATTTAAGGCCAGCCTAACGGATCAAAAATGAAAATACAACAAGATAGCCCTATAATGCCCACAAGCTTCTCCCTGTTGCCTGTAAAATCTCGCAAAATTTCATTTTCGGACCCGCCATGACCGCTCCTTTGCCCAAACTGAAGACCGACCATCAAGACGACCTGACCGCGGTTTCCCCGCAGATCAAGGCGCAGATCCTGGCCGAGGCACTCCCGTATATCCGCAATTTCCATGGCAAGACCATTGTCATCAAATACGGCGGCAATGCGATGACCGACGAACGCCTCAAGCACGGCTTCGCGCGCGACGTCATCCTGCTCAAGCTGGTCGGCATGAACCCGGTCGTGGTGCACGGCGGCGGTCCGCAAATCGACAATGCCCTGAAAAAAATCGGCAAGCAAGGCAGCTTCGTGCAAGGCATGCGCATCACCGACGAAGAAACCATGGAAGTGGTCGAATGGGTGCTCGGGGGCGAAGTCCAGCAAGACATCGTGATGCTGATTAACCACTACGGCGGCCAGGCTGTCGGCCTGACCGGCAAAGATGGCGGCCTGATCCGCGCACGCAAGATGGCCATGCCCGACAAGGAAAACCCGGGCGAGTTCCTCGACATCGGTTTTGTCGGCGAAATCGACGCCATCAACCCGGCCGTGGTCAAGGCGCTGCAGGACGACGCCTTCATTCCGATCATTTCGCCGATCGGCTTCGGCCAGGATGGCCAGGCCTACAACATCAATGCCGACGTCGTCGCAGGCAAGATCGCGGAAATCCTGAAAGCCGAAAAGCTGATCATGATGACCAACATCGCCGGCGTGCAAGATAAAAAAGGCAAGCTCGTGACCGATCTGTCGGCGCGCGAGATCGATGAAATGTTCGCCGACGGCACCATTTCGGGCGGCATGCTGCCTAAAATTTCATCGGCGCTCGATGCGGCCAAGTCGGGCGTGAACACGGTTCACATCATCGACGGACGAATTGAGCACTCTTTGCTGCTCGAAGTCTTGACCGAACAGGCTTTTGGCACTATGATCCGGTCGCACTAAAATTTTTACGGCGGCATCAGCCGCCGCCAGGGGCCTCGCAAAACCGTAGCGAGCGGTGCAAGTTTCGTCAGAGAAGCGCAGCCGTACGAAGGTACGGTGAGCATCGCAGGACGAAAATTGCGCCGCGCAGTAGGTTTGGCGAGGTTCCCGACAGTACCGCCCTTTTAGCTCAGTGGTAGAGCACTCCCTTGGTAAGGGAGAGGCCACGTGTTCAATCCACGTAAAGGGCACCATTCCTCCCGCGGCACCCTCCCCCAAGCCCTGCACTATCCAGATCAGTACACCCGCTCGACCGTCAGCCCGCGCGCGCGCAGCAATGCCGGTACGCTATTCTTGCCGATCAGATGCAATACCCCGATCGCCGCCACGCTCTTGTCCTGTTTGACCAGCAAGGCGGCCAGCTTGTCCGCCAGCGGGCCGTTGCGTTCGTCCAACAGAACTTTTTGCATGAATTTGCCGGATACGCTGGTGTCGTTCTCGACCTTGGCCGCTACCGCGTCGAGCCCGGCCTTGTCCGCCGTGCCCCAGGCGTCGACGATCTGGCGCATTTCGGCGCGCTGCTTGCCGGTCTCCATCATGCCCACGCTCTCTTCCAGGAACTTCCACTGCTCCTCCGCGCCCAGCCGGTCGAACATCGCGAACTGGGCGCCGATCGATTCGAGCTCGATCACCGGCACCTTGCTCGCGCGCGCCATCTGCGCCAGCTTGATGTCGACCGCCAGCTCGGCCTGGTAACCCTCGGCCGCGTACTCGGCCAGGGTGAGGGTGGTCGCCACCAGCCACGGCTTGAAGCGCGCCACCGCGGCCGGATCGATCTTCGCCTTTTTCAAGGCCTGTTCCACGCGCTTGCGAAAGGCCGGCGAACGGTCCTGAAAGCCGGGCTTGCCGGGCGCGAGCAAGGCATGCGCCTGCATCGCCGCACCCAGCTTGGCGGGATCCTGCAGCAGGTCCACTTCCAGCGCCAGCGCCGAGGCATCCTTCACGGCCGCGGCAATGCGCGGTTCGAGCGGATAGAACTCCGGCAAGCCCACATGCATGGTGCCGAACAAATGCATCGTATGGCCGCTGCCGCTGATCTTGAACAGCGCGCCGCGCTCGGCGCCCCAGGCTGCCGGCAGGGCCAGCATCAGCAAACTGAGGAACACCACTATAATCGGACGTCTCATGCCTTATTTCCTTGTTGGTTCGTTACCGCGTTTTTAATCAGGTCCCCTGTGTCCAATCTTACCCGCTCCGCCCCGCTCTGGTTGTTCGATCTCGACAATACCCTGCACAACGCCTCGCACGCGATTTTCCCCACCATCACCGCCAACATGAACGTGTTCATCGCGCGCGTGCTGGGCGACGGCGTCACGCCCGCCAGCGCGGACGTGGTCAACGCCGCCCGCCTCGACTACTGGAAACGCTACGGCGCCACCCTGCTCGGGATGATCAAGCACCACCAGGTCAGCGCCGCCGACTTCCTGCACGAAACCCACCAGGTCGAGCGGCTGGAAGACATGATCCGCTACGAACGCGGGCTGGCGCGCCTGCTCAAGCGCCTGCCGGGGCAAAAAATCCTGCTGACCAACGCGCCGACCCGCTACTCGACCGACGTGATGCGGCATCTGGGGTTGCGGCGCCACTTCAGCCACCACATCGCCATCGAAAACATGCACGTGCACGGCCAGCTGCGGCCCAAGCCGTCCAAGCTGATGCTGCGCCGCCTGCTGCGCAAGCACGGCGTGGCCGCGCAGCGCTGCATCCTGGTCGAAGACACGCTGGCCAACCTGCGCACCGCCAAACAGGTGGGCATGCGCACCGCCTGGGTCACCCAGTACCTGCGCATGGCCGATCCGATCGGTGTTGCGCCGTTGCCAAAAAAGTTAAAACGCCCCGCTTATGTCGATGTCAAAGTAAAATCCGTGCTTCAGTTGCCGAGATGCATGAATCGACTGCGCTGACATCGTCAACCCACCTCATCGAGAACACATGGCAAGCACCAAGCCGGGCCAGCGCAAGCTGCAAATCCTCCAGGCTCTGGCCACCATGCTGGAGCAGCCCAAAGGCGAGAAAATCACCACGGCGGCACTGGCGAAACGGCTGGACGTATCCGAAGCGGCGCTGTACCGCCACTTCGCCAGCAAGGCGCAGATGTTCGAAGGCTTGATCGAATTTATCGAATCGAGCGTCTTCGGCCTGATTAACCAGATCGCCGAAAACGAGCAGGGCGGCGTCGACCAGGCGCACGCCGTGCTGCAGATGCTGCTCGGCTTCGCAGCCAACAATCCCGGCATGACGCGCGTGCTGATCGGCGACGCCCTGGTCAACGAAGACGAGCGCCTGCAGCTGCGCATGAACCAGTTCTACGACAAGGTCGAACTGGCGTGCAAGCAGTCGCTGCGCCTGGCCGTCACCCAGGGACACGGCCAGGAAGCCGACGTCGCCGCGCGCGCCAGCCTGCTGGTGAGCTACGTGGTCGGACGCTGGCACCGCTACGCCAAGAGCGGCTTCCGCCACAACCCGACCGAGGGCACCGCCCTGCAGATTTCCCTGCTGCTGGCGGCCTGACCGCGCGTACACCGATGAACCCCGTGGACTGCTTTGCCCTGCTCGACGACGCCACCGGCGGCGGTTCGCGCCTGTACACGGGCCATGCGGGGGCCTTGCGCTGCGACGATGCCGGCACCTGGCCGGACCTGCTGGCGCAGTTGCAGGCGGCGCTCGGACGCGGCCTGCATGCCGTGGCGGTGCTCGGTTATGAACTGGGCGGGCACCTGCTCGGCATCGGCACGCACCATGCCGCCGGTCCGCTGGCGCAGCTGCTGCTGTTCGACACCTGCACCCGGCTCTCCTCCGACGAGGTGGCGGCCTGGCTGGCCGCGCACGCGCCAGCGCAGGAGGGCCCGGCCGGCATCGCCGGCGTGCGCGCCAACGTCGGCGAAAAAGCGTTCAGCGACGCGTTAGCGCGCATCCACCACTACATTGCTGCCGGCGACACCTACCAGGTCAACTACACCTACCGCCTGCACTTCGACGCCTTCGGCTCGCCCCACGCGCTGTATGCCCGCCTGCGCGCGCGCCAGCCGGTGCCCTACGGCGCCCTGATCGCCCTGCCCGACGGCGGCGCCGTGCTGTCGCTCTCGCCCGAACTGTTCGTGCGCCACCAAGACGGTGAGCTGGTGGCACGCCCCATGAAAGGCACCGCCCCCGCCAGCGATGACGATGCCGAAAATGCGCGCCGCGCCAGCGCCCTGGCGGCCGACGCCAAGAACCGCGCCGAAAACCTGATGATCGTCGACCTGCTGCGCAACGACCTGGGACGCATCGCCGTCACCGGCAGCGTCGAGGTGCCGGCGCTGTTCGACGTGCAGCGCTTTGCCAGCGTGCTGCAGATGACGTCCACCGTGCGCGCCCGCCTGCGCCCGCACGCCACCCTGGCCGATATCTTCGCCGCGCTGTACCCGTGCGGCTCGATCACCGGCGCGCCCAAGCGGCGGGCGATGGAAATCATCCGCGAGCTCGAACCGGCCGCGCGCGGTGTCTACACCGGCGCCATCGGCTGGTTCGATCCAGCTTCCACGCCTGGGGCGATCGGGGACTTTTGCCTGTCGGTGCCGATCCGCACCCTGACGCTGCAGGCGCAGCACGGCGGCACGCGGCGCGGCGAGATGGGCGTGGGCGCCGGCATCGTGTACGACAGCGACGCCGCCGACGAATATGCCGAGTGCCAGCTCAAGGCGCGCTTCCTGACCGGCCTGCAAAATGAGATCGAGGTCTTCGAGACCCTGCACGCCACGCGCGAAGATGGCTGCCGCCACCGCGCGCCGCACCTGGCGCGCATGGCGCGGTCGGCGCGCTACTTCGGCTTCCCGTTCGACCAAGCCGGCGCCCACGCGGCGCTGGACGCCGCCTGCGCCGCGCTGGCGCCCGGGGTGGCCTCGCGCATGCGGCTCGCGCTCGGCCCGTCCGGCGCGTTCGGCGTGCAAAGCGGCGCGCTGGCCGCGCTGGCGCAGCCGGTGCGCGTGCTGCTGGCAGAGGACGCGACGCGCGCCGACGATCTGTTCCTGCGCCACAAAACCAGCGTGCGCACGCGCTACGACGCGGCCTGGCGCGCGGCCGAGGCGCAAGGCGCTTTCGATATGCTGTTCTTCAACGAGCGCGGCGAACTGACCGAGGGAGGCCGCAGCAATGTGTTCGTGCAGGTCGACGGGCGCTGGCGCACTCCTGCCCTGGCGTGCGGCCTGCTGCCCGGGATCATGCGCGCGCTGGTGCTGGCCGATGCCCGCTGGGATGCGGAAGAAGGCATCGTCACGCGCGCCATGCTGGACCGCGCCACCGGCCTGATGCTCTGCAATGCCCTGCGCGGACCGATGATGGCGCTGCTGGCCTAAGCCAGCCAGACGCGCAAATCCTGTTCGCCGGCATCGCTGAACGCGACCACGCGCGAATCGAGCGAGCGTTTGGCCCAGCCGATTTCCTCGAAGCGTGCCAGCAGTGCGTCGCCCAGCGCGCCGGCCAGGTGGTGGCGGCGCTCGCTCCAGTCGAGACAGGTACGGCAAAAGGCGCGCCGCGTGCCGGCCGCCGCTGCCGTGTCGACGCCGATCGCTTTGATCATGGCGCTGCCGGCGCCGGTCAGGCGCAGGCCATCCGCATCGGGAAGGAAAGCGCCATGCGCCAGCAGGCGCTCATACACCAGCACACCGAGTTCGCCGGCCAGATGGTCGTAGCACACGCGCGCCTTGCGCAAGGCCGGCTCGCGCGGGCTGGAACGCAGCCGCACCGCGCCGGTGCGAAAGGCGACATTCATCAGCGATTCGAGCAGCTGCGCCACATCGTCGTCGGCCAGGCGGAAGTAGCGGTGGCGGCCCTGGGCTTCCACCGCGAGCAGGCCGGCGTCGACCAGCTTGGCCAGATGGGCGCTGATGGTCTGCTTGGTGACGCCCGCGATATCGGCCAGTTCGGTAGCGGTAAGGGCCATGCCCGACATGAGGGCGGTCAATACTTCGGCGCGCGCGTGATCGCCGATCAGGGCGGCAATGCCGATAATGTTGGGGCCGTCTTTCATGGTTCGATGGTAGCCGAACCGTGCAGGCCGCACAAGCTTGTATAGTAGGTTGTATCGACTAACGAAAGAGTGGCCATGGAACTGATCCGATACCTGAGCGATTGCTTCTTCACCGAGCAACAGCTGCTGGCGGTGTCCGGCATCGATGCGGAAGAGCTGGCGGCGCTGCAGCGGCGCTCGATGATGCCGCGCGCATCCTACCGCCTGCGCCTCGACGTGAGCTGCGACTCCTTTTTTGGCCAGCACGAGGAGCACAAGGAGATAGCCTACTATGCCAGGGGCTACGCTTCGTGGATCGGGCTGCTGCAGTCGCTGCACGCCGACGCCGACGCCTTCCGCGTGTTCGCCGAGCGTTACCGCGCCCGGCTGACGCAGTTGAAGGCGGCCGGCTTGTGCACCGACAACCCCAAGCTGGGCGCGGGCCTGGATGAGCACCTGCGCGAAGAGTGGCGCCACTTTCTCGACGGCACCTATGGGATATGCACCAAAACCGGGCTGCCGGAGGAAATCGCCTCGAAGGAACTGGCGACGATGATCATCGGCGACATCATCGGCAAGCCCGTTGAGCAGGCACTGTCGACACGCGACCGGGTCTGCCTGACCCTGGCGGTCGACCTGCTCGACACCGCCAGCGGCCAGTTCGCGCCCCATGAAAAAGAGCGCAGCTCGCGGCATTTGCTGATTGACGAGGTGCGCAAGAATTACCAGTTATAAGCGGCGCGGCCGGCGATGATATCGATCAGAGCCGGCAAGGCGCGGGAATGCCGCTGTCGCCGGATGCCATTGCGGCTGCCATCGCCACCAGGACCAAGCCGATGGGGAGGATGCGCGGGAGGTGGCCGAGGATGAACCGGCGCATGGTGTCGGCTTTGCCGAACTGGTCCGCAAATGCCGGTTCCCCGGTTTCCTGCGTAGCGAGCGCAGCCGGTGGCTTGCTGCGATCCCCAAGCCAGGAAACATCAACATTTTCCGCCAGCATGCCTTGGTCTTCAATAAAAAAGTCTCTCGCACTCATTGCATTCTCCTTAAAGATTCCCGCAAACAGCCGCTAGCCGGCTAGTCTAACCTTTTAGATCACAGTCGGCGATGTTGGTTCCGCATCCGCCATCGATAGCGCGGCCTTTCAGGCTGCGACACGCGCGAACTGGCGCCGGTACGCGCCCGGCGTGGTGGCGGCAAGGCGGCGGAAGTGATGCCGCAGCGATGCTTCCGACGTAAAACCGGCGCGCTCGGCCACCTGTGCCAGCGGCAATTCAGGATTTTCGAGCAAGTCCTTGACGATCGCGATGCGCTCGCGGATCAGCCATTCGTGCGCGCCGAAACCGGTGGCGTCATGGAACTGGCGCTGCAAGGTACGCTCGCTCATGGCCGCGCGCAGCGCCATGCTGGCCACCGTATGCGGCTCGGCCGGATGCACGCGCACCCAATCCATCAGCCGCGTCAGGCGTCCTTTCTCGTCATGCGCCATGGGCCGCGGCAGATACTGCGCCTGCCCGCCTTCGCGGTGCGGGGCGACCACCAGCCGCTGCGCCACCAGATTGCCGACCCGGGCCCCGTGATCGCGCCGCACCAGATACAGCAGCATGTCGATGCCGGCCGCCGAACCGGCCGAGGTGATGATCTGGCCGGCATCGGCATACAGGTCGTCCGGCAGCACCTCGACGGCGGGATAGCGGCGTGCCAGCCGGTCGGCATAGCGCCAGTGCGTGGTGGCGCGCAAGCCGTCGAGCAGGCCGGCCGCGGCCAGCACGAACACGCCCGAACAGATCGAACACAAACGCGCACCGCGCGCATGGGCGGCGCGCAGCAGCGCCAGCAAGGCGGCCGGCGGCACTTGGTCGGGATCGCGCCAGCCGGGGATGACGATGGTGTCGGCCCGCTCCAGCAGTTGCGGCGCGTAGGGCGCGCTGATGACAATGCCGCCAGCGGCGCGGATCGGCCCCGGTTCGGCCGCGCACACAGCGAATTCGTACCAGTCCACCTCCAGTTCCGGACGTTCGAGCGCGAACACCTCGACCGTGCAGCCGAATTCGAAGGTGCACAGGCCGTCATAGGCCAGGGCGACGACAAGATGCTTTTTCATGGCGTAATCTTAACGCAGAATGGCTTTTGCGCCACTTAGCAGGGCGCGAACGTCCGCCGATAATGGACGCTCTTTCACAACAAGGAGTCAGGCCATGTCCGCCGTTACCGATGTCGCACCCGCCCCATCCCCCGCCGCGCTGGCGCACTTTGAAGCGCAGTTCGCGTTCGAAACCGATTGCTGGGATGTACACGAGGCGCTGGCCGGCGGCAGAGCGGATTTCGTGCTGCTCGATGTGCGCGGCAGCGACAAATACGGCAGCGGCCACGTACCGGGTGCGCTCGATCTGGCCCATCGCAAGATCATCGGATCGGCCATCGCCCGGTATCCCGAGGGGACAATCTTTGTCGTCTACTGCGCCGGACCGCATTGCAACGGCGCCGCGCGGGCTGCGATCCGCCTCGCGCGGCTGGGGCGCCCGGTCAAGCTCATGACGGGCGGGATCGCGGGCTGGCTCGACGAGGGTTTCGCCCTGAGCGCCTGATGCTCAGAAGTACGCCGCCACCTGCAGCCACGCGCGGGTGCGCGAGCTGCTGCCGTCGGCATCCTTGCCGCTGGCGTTGCGCGCCGGGTTGCTGCCGATTTTACTCGCCACCTGCAGGCGCACGCTCACATTGCCCGGTCCGCGCCAGTTGATGCCCACGCCGACGCCTTTCAGGTCGTAGCTGTTGCCCGGCCCGCCGGCGGCCAGCGCGTTCGGATACAGCTCGCGATTGAGCTTGATGTGGCCGTAGTCGAAGAATGCGCCGACATCGGCCTTCCACGTCGGCAGTTCGTAGCGCGCCTCGATCGCCAGCACATGGCCTTCATCGCCACTGGCTTCGCCGGCCGGATAGGCGCGCACGCGGTCGGGGCCCCCGAGCGACATCTTCTCGCCCGCTTCCAGGTTTTTCGACGCCAGCTGGCCGCTCACGCTGGCCATGACAGACGCCGCGCCGCTGATCCGCTGCACGCGACCGACCTGATAGTTCGCGCGCGTGAAGCTGCCTTCGCTGCGCGGGCCGGCCGCATCAAACGCCTGCGAGGCCGCATTGCCCGACAAATCGACGCGGCCGGGTGTCACTTCCAGCGACGCGCTGGTGAGGCCTGCGCCAACCAGCTGGTCCTGGCGGCTCATGCTCACCGCCAGCGGCAGCACCCGTACCTGCTTGTCGCTGGTCTGCACGCCGTTGGCGCGGTTGACGAAGCGCTTGTCCTCGTAGCCGCCTCGCACTTGCACGCTGGCGTAGCGCGAGCGCAGCAGCGGATGCATCACCAGCAGTTGCGCCACGTTCGCCGTGCCGCGCGCGTCGAGCGATTTAAAATCGGCACCCAGGCGGTAACGCAGGCCGGAATACGCCAGTCCGACGCGGGTGCCCGCACCGCCCACCGGCAGCACCGCACCCACGCGCGCGTAATTGAAGTCCGAGCCGGTGCTGGCCGCCTGCAGCGACAGCTGCGAGCCGCTGCCGGCCAGATCGTTCACATTCACGCCGCCGGTGGCGCGCATGCGGCCGGTGTAGCGGTTCGAGGAGTTGTCGATGCCGGCATTGCCGTTAAAAAGAGCGCCTTCGCTCAGGGCGATGTCGATGGCGCTCTCGCCCAGCGCCGCACCGGGGCCGAGTTGCGCGCGCGCGGTGATGCCAGGCAGGTCCTGCGTCAGCAGCAAGGCGCGTTCGAGCTGCACTTCGTTCACCGGCGCGCCCGGCTTGACGAGCGCATCGAAGTAGCGCCGTGCCAGCGCGGGCGCCAGCCGCACCGAGGCGTCGGGCACGATGCTCACGGCCGACACGCGCCCTTCCAGCACCTGCAAGCGCACCTGGCCCTGGGCCAGGTCCTGTGCCGGCAGATAGGCCGAGGCGAGGAAGTAGCCGCGCGCGCGGTAGTACGCCGTGACCGCGGCGGCGGCCTGGTTCAGCTGCGCGAAGGTCAGCGCGCGGCCGGCATAGGGCGCCAGCAGCTCGCGCAAGGCCGCTTCGGGAAAGGCGCTCACGCCGGCGAACACGAAACCGTTGACCTGCACACGCTGGTCGCCTGCCTGCGCGGCGGCTGGCAGCGGCGCCGCGTCGGGCAGCACCTTGACGCCGGCCGCCGGTGGCGCAATCAGCGCCGGTGGACGGGTCGATTCCAGAATGCGGCCGGCGTCCGGCGTGGTCTGCCCGAAGGCCAGCGCGGGCGCCAGCAGAATGCCGAGCGCGATGCTGTCGGTGGTGAGGCGTTTGTTCACGTTATAACCTTGTTGCGGATGATTCGATCGGTGGCTTTTCATGTTCTTACTGCGCCGTGCGCACGCCGCCGCGGCGCGTGGTGACGGCCGTGCCGCCGCTGAGCGTGACGATGCTGGTTTCGGCATCGCCCTCACGCGCGCCGTTGGCATCGGCCTGCGGCGCCAGTTCCGGCGCCGGTCCGCTCCAGGCCACGGTCCATGGGCTGAAACCGGCGGGTGCGAGCACGTTCTGCTGGCGCTGGCCGGCGCTCAGCATCGAGCCGACAATCGCGTCCACCTGGCTGCTGGCGCCATTCACGGTCAGGGTGCCGCCGACATACTGCGGCAGGTAGTCGTTGAAGACGCCACCCGCCGGCGTGATCGCGTAGCTGCCGGCCGGCGACTGCGGGTTGGCGCCAGTGGTGGCCGTCAGCCCGGCGAGCAGGCCGGCGCCATCGCCGCCCACGAAACCGCTGCCGCTGAAGGTGAAGGCGGGATTCGGCGCACCGCTTGCGCGCACCTTGTCGTCCGCCTTGATGGTCAGCGGCGCTTTGGTGATGACGCCGGTGGTTACGCTCGCCGAGCCGCTGGCCAGCACGTAGTTGGACGCAAGCCCGCCTGCGCCATCGGCCAGGGTGAAGCCGGTTGCGGTCACCAGCTTGCCGTTGCCGGCACTGCGGTTGTGGTACGTGGCGCTGGCCGGTGCCGACAGGGTCAGGGCTTCGCCTGCCACCAGGTTCGACAGCGATCCCGCGCTGCTCAGCACCGCCGCCGCCGTGCCGTCGTAGACCTTGGGAGCGAAGCTCAATCCGCTCACGCCAACCGTGCGTGGCGTGATCGAACCGGCACCGCTGGCGCTGGCGGGCAGCACGTAGTTCGACAGCAGCGTGCCCGCCGCGGCGCTCACGCCGGCCGGCGCCAGCACGGCGCTCACGCTCGACGCATCGCTCACGTTCGCGCTATTGAAAGTTCCGCTGGCGGCGTTGACGGTGGCGCCTTCGCCGGCCACGAATCCAGCCAGCGACACTGCACCGGCATCGATAACGGCCACGCTGCTGCCGTCGTACACCTTGCTGACGCCGCCGCCCAGGCTGGCCGTCAGTGCGCGCGGCGTGATCGACGCGGTGGTGGCCGGGTTGAGCGACGCCAGCGCGTAGTTGCCGGCATCCGCGCCGCCGATCGACAGGCCGTCCAGCGTGATGACCTTGCCCGTGCCCGCGTTCCGGTCGGCGAAGCGCGCGCCCGGCGCATTGAAGGTCAGCGTGTCGCCGGCGAGGCGGTTGTCGCTGATCGAGAACTGGGCGGCGGTGGTGCCGTCGTAGGTCTTGTCCACACCCAGCGCGGCCACGGTCAGGGCGCGCGCGGTGATGTCGGCGGTGGCCGTCGTGGTGGCGGCGGCCAGCACGTAGTTGGCGGCATCGGCGCCGCCGATCGCCAGGCCGTCGACGTTGACCGTCTTGCCCTTGCCGGCGTTCTTGTCGGTGAAAGTGGCCGTGCCGCTGGCGATGGTCAGCGCATCGCCGTCAAGCTGGTCGCCGGCCAGGGTAGCGCTGGCGCGCGTGGTGCCGTCATAGACCTTGCCGGTGGCCGTGGCGATGACGTTCAGCGGGCGCGCGGTAATCGTACCGCTGCCGCTGGTGCTGGTCGCCGCCAGCGCGTAGTTGCCGGCATCGGCGCCGGACAGCGCCAGCTTGTCGACCGTGATGGCCTTGTTGGTGCCGACGTTCTTATCGAGGAAGAACGCGGCGCTGCCGGCGAGCGACAGCGCATCGCCGGCAATGCGGTCGTCGCCCAGGGCGGATGCGGCCGATGTCGTGCCGTCGTAGACCTTGACCGCGCCGCCGATGCTCACGTTCAGCATGCGCGGGGTGATGCTGGCGCTGCCGCTGGCGGTGGCCGATGCGAGCGTATAGTTGGCGGCATCCTGGCCGGACAGGGTCATGCCGCTGGCGGTGATCGCCTTGGCGCTGCCGACGTTCCTGTCGCCGAAGACGGCGTTGCCCGCATTGACGCTCAGGGTGTCGCCCGCCAGGCGGTTGTCGGTCAGCTTGAGCGTGGCGGCCAGGGTGCCGTCGTAGACCTTGTCCACGCCGGTGGCGCTGGTGACCAGCACGCGTGGCGCGATATCGGCGCTGCCGGTAAAGCTGGTCGAAGCGAGCATGTAGTTGCCCGCCCCGGCGCCGGACAGCGACAGGCCCGTTACCGTCAGCGCTTTGGCCACGCCGGCGCGTTTGTCGGTGAAGGCCGCACCGGTGCTTGCCAGCGCCAGCACATCGCCGGCGATGCGGTCGTTGTCCAGCGTGACGGTGGCGGCAGTAGTGCCGTCGTAGGTCTTGCTGGCGCCGACGAGAATGGGGTTGAGCACGCGCGGCGTGATGCTGGCGGTGGCCGACGCGGTGGTCGAGGCGAGCGTGTAGTTGCCCGCATCCGGCCCGGCCAGGGCGATGCCGCTCACCGTGACGGTCTTGCCGGTGCCGACGTTCTTGTCGCCGAAGCTGGCGCTCTGGGTGTAGCTCACGTTATCGCCGGCGATGTGGTTGCCGGTGTAGCTGATGGCGGCGGCCAGGGTGCCGTCGTAGGCGCGGTCCACGCCGGTGGCGCTGAAGGCCAGGCCGCGCGGGGTGATGTCGGCCGTGGCCGTGGTGCTGGTGGACGCCAGCGTGTAGTTGCCGGCATCGGCGCCGGACATGGTCAGGCCGCTGACCGCGATGGTCTTGCCGACGCCGGCGTTCTTGTCCAGGAAGCTCGCGCCGGTGCTCGCCAATGTCACAGCTTCCCCCGCCAGCTGGTTGCCGGCCAGGGTGACGGTGGCGCTGGTGGTGCCGTCGTAGACCCTGTTCACGCCGGTGGCGATGGCGCCCAGACTGCGCGGGGTGATCTCGGCACTGGTACTGGCGCTGGTGCTGGCGATTGCGTAGTTGCCGGCATCCAGGCCCGCGAGCGCGATGCCGCTGACGCTGACGGTCTTGCCGCTGCCGACGCTCTTGCTGTCGAATAGCGCGCTGCCCGACACCGTCAGCTGGTCGCTTGCCACCCGGTTGTCGGTAAAGCCGGCCGTGGCGGCGGTGGTGCCGTCGTACTGCTTGTTGACGCCGGTGGCGGTCAATGTCAGCGCACGCGGCGTGATCGTGCCGCTGCCGGACGCCGTGGTCGAGGCCAGCGCATAGTTACCCGCGTCAAAGCCGTCGAGCGTCATGCCCGTGACCGTCAGCGCTTTGCCCACGCCGGCATGCTTGTCGTCGAAGGTGGCAACGCCGGACACGCTCAGCGTATCGCCGGCCAGGTGATCGTCGCCCAGCGTGACGCTGGCGGCAACGCCGCCGTCATACACCTTGCTGACGCCCGCCGCGGACACGTTCAAGGGCCGTGGCGTGATGTTCGCGGTCGTGGTGGCGGTGCTGGCGTCGAGCGTGTAGTTGCCAGCGTGCGTGCCGCTCAGATTGACTCCGCTGACGCTGATGGTCTTGGCGCTGCCGGCGTTCTTGTCGGCGAAGCTGGCACCCGCGTAGCCGAGCGTCAGGATGTCGCCGGCAATACGGTTGTCGCCAAGCGTGACGGTGGCGCCAGTGGCGCCGTCGTACACCTTGCTGTTGCCGGTCGCGCTGGCGGCAAGGCCGCGCGGGGTGATGTCGGCGCTGGCCGCTGCCGTGGTGGACGCCAGGCTGTAGTTGGCCGCGTCAGGACCGGTGAGCGCGATGCCGCTGATGGTCACCGCCTTGCCCGTGCCGGCATTGCGGTCGGCGAAGGCGCCGTTGCCGGACACCGTCAGCACGTCGTTGGCGATGCGGTCGTCGCCGAACGTCACGCTGGTGGCGACGCTGCCGTCGTAGACCTTGTTGCCGGCGCTGGCCGTTGTCGCCAGCGCACGCTGGGTGATGTCGGCGGTGCCGGTGGCGCTGGTCGAGGCGAGCGCGTAGTTGGCAGCGCTGGCGCCGCCGAGGGTGATGCCGCTGGCGGTGACGGTCTTGCCGGTGCCGGCGTTCTTGTCGCTGAACGCGGCGCCGCTGCTGGAAACGGTGAGCGCGTCGCCCGCGATGCGGTTGTCGCCCAGGGTCGCGCTGGTGGCGGTGGTGCCGTCGTAGACCTTGCTGGCGCCCGCAAGGGTGGCGGTCAGCGCGCGTGGCGTGATGTCGGCGGTCGTTGTCGCGCTGCTGCTGGCCAGCGTGTAGTTGCCGGCGTCCGCGCCGGACAGTGCGATGCCGCTGACATTGACCGTCTTGCCGGTGCCGGCGTTGTAGTCGGCAAAGGCGGCGCTGCGGTTCAATGTGAGCGTGTCGCCTGCCACGCGGTCGTCGTTCAGGGTCACCGTGGCGGCCGTGGTGCGGTCGTATTGCTTGTTGACGCCAGTGGCGCTGACGGTGAGGTTTTTGGCGGTGATATTGGCCGTGGTGGTGGCCGTGGGTGACGCCAGCGCGTAGTTACCCGCGTCGGCGCCGGACAATGCCAGAGCGCCTACCGTAACAGCCTTGCTGGCGCCCACGTCCTTGTCGGCGAACATCGCCGCGCCGCTGGCGACAGTCAGATCGTCGTTGGCGATGCGGTTGTCGCCCAGCGTGACGGTCGCCAGCATGCTGCCGTCATATACCTTGTTGCCACCCGTGGCGCTCACGGTCAGGCTGCGCGGCGTGATGTCGGCGCTGGTGGTGGCGGTCGTCGATGCCAGGCTGTAGTTGGCCGCGTCGGCGCCGCTCATGCCGATGCCGCTGACGGTAATGGTCTTGCCGGTGCCGGCGTTCTGGTCGGCGAACGATGCGCCGGTGCCGGCCAGCGATACGCTGTCCCCGACCAGGTAGTTGCCGCTCACGGACGCGGTGGCGGCGGTAGTGCCGTCGTAGGCGCGGCTGTTGCCGGCCGCACTGGCGGTGATGGCGAACGGCGTGATGGTGGCGCTGGCCGTCGCAGGCGTGCTGCCCAGGGTGTAATTGGACGCATCGGCGCCGGACAGCGCGATCCCGCTCAGGTTGATGGTTTTGCCGGCGCCGGCGTTCTTGTTGGTGAACACGCCGGTGCCGCTGACGGTGACGGCGTCGCTGCCGATCTTGTTACCACTGAAGGTGACGGTGGCGGCGGTGCTGCGGTCGTAGATCTTGTCGACGCCCGCCGCGCTCACGTTCAGCGTGGCCGGGGTCACCGTGTAATTGGCGCCGGTGTAGTTCAGGGTGTAGCCGAGCGCACTGGCCAGGCTGCCCTTGCCGATGGCGTAGCTGCCCACGTTCTTGCCCGCGCCGGCGGCGCTCAGCGCGCCGGTGAAGCCGCTGGCGATGCCGTCGCCATCGATGAAGCCCGTCGCGCCATAGGTCAAACCCGGCACGGCGGCGCTGCCGTCGTAGACACGGGTGGCGCCATCGGCACTGACGTTCAGCGTTGGCGCCAGCGAATACAGGAACCAGTTGCCGCTGGCCGCGTACGACGGCGTGCCGCCGGCGACGTAAGGCTGGTTGTAGTGCTTGTTGTAGCCGCTCACGCCTTCAAGCGTGTCGGCCGGAGCGCTGGAGTACACCATGTAGCGGCCGGCCGGCGCGCCGATGCCGCCCGCGCCGCTCTGGTTGGAGAGATTGCCGCCCGTGGCAGCGATTTCCACCGCGGTTCCGCTGCCGGTACCGGTCACGCTGCCGCCGTCCAGGATCGTCACATTGCTGGTGGCCAGGCCCTGGTTGATCAGCTTGACCGTGGAACCCGTGAGCGCGCCGCCGACCACGATGTTGCCGGCGCTCGTATCGCCCAGCGTCATGCTGATGCTGCCGCTGCCGGCGTCGAGGATGGTACCGGCGGCGGTGGTGATGGCCGCGCTGCCCGCATCGCGCAAGGCGGGATCGGCGCCCACGGTCTCGTTGGCGACCACGGTCAGGTTGGCGTTGCCGGTGCCGATGCTCGAATTGAGGGTGACGTTGCGCCCGGCCTGCAGGGTCAGCGCACCGTTGCCGCTGGTGGCATTGCTGATGATCAGGGGATTACCGGCCAGCAGGGTGATGTCGTTGTTCGCCTGCAGGGTGATCGACACGCCGGAATCGAGTGTGCTCAGGAGCGTCGGTGCGTCGATCGTGACGTCCAGGCCTGGTTTGGGCTTGACCGCATTGAACGGCACGTCGCTGCTCGATGGCGGCGGCAGCAGCGCGAACGCGTGCACCGCGCCGACTTCGGGCGCGCTGCCGTTCGACGAGTTGGCGTATGGCGCGCCCACCACCAGGCGCTCGCCTGCCCGGTTCAACGCTGCCGCGAAACCGAAGTTGTCTCCGTCGCCCAGATCGACGTCGGCGTTGGCGCCGACCGTGTAGTCGCGTCCGAGCGTGGCGGCCACGCCTGGTGCGCCGAAACCGGTGGTGCTGAAGTCGACGATGCGCACGCTGCCCGGGCCATTGGCCGTTGCGCCGAAGGCGCCGTCGCCGGTGGCGCCGATCGCGAGGCGCTTGCCGTCGGCCGTGAGCGAGACCGAGGAGCCGAACAGATCATTCTCGCGCAGGGGCAGGTTCAGGTCCTTGGCGCCGTTGTAGCCGGCGCCGATGGTGCCTTCGTGCTGCATGGTGCTGCCCGTGCCGCTGAACAGGTACACCGCGCCCTTGCCGGCGCCGGTGCCGACCGCGCCCACGGCCAGCAGATTGCCGCTGTCGTCGAAGGCAACCGAGGTGCCGAACTGCTGGTCGGCGGCCAGGGCCAGGTTGGTGCTGTAGCCAGCGCCGATCGCGCCGGCATAGGCCGCGTTCGCGCCGGTTCTGGTGTAGAGGTGCACGGCGCCGCAGTTGCTGCAGTCGCCGTTGAAGCCTTGGTCGTACAGCGCACCGACAGCGATGCGGCTGCCGGTGCGGTCCATGCCCACGGCCGAACCGAAGCCGGTGGCCGGGTTGCCGGTACTGGCGGCGGTCAGCGTTTGCGCGATACCCGGAGCGCCGAACTTGGTGCCGAAGGTGATCAGCCGCACCGAGCCGTTGCTGCCGTCGCCGAGGGCGGCCGCGCCCAGCAGGGAGGCGTTGTGGTTGAGGGCCAGCGCGGCGCCGAACTGGTCGCCGTCGTTGAGCGCCAGGTTCAGGTTGTTGCCGCCGCTGTAACCGGCGCCGATGGTGCCGTCCAGCGTCGCGTTGGAAAAGTTATTGTCGCTAAAACTGAACAGGCGGACCGCGCCCTTGGCGCTGCCGGTGCCGTCGAAGCCCTTGTCGAACGGGGCGCCCACGGCCAGGCGGTCGCCGGCTTCGTTGAGGGCCACGCTGAAGCCGAAGCCGGCGCCGGCGGCCAGGCCCGCCACATCCTTGTTCTTGCCGCCGCTGAAGCCCTGGCCCAGGATCGCCTGGTAGGTCCAGACCAGCGGGTAGGTACCGATGGTGATGTTTTTCGGGTCGAGCAGCAGCTGGCCGCCGGCGCCGATGTCGAGGTGCTCCAGGCCGACGTGGCGCAATTCATTCTTGCCCGAGATTTCAACGGTGCCGCCCGCGCCCGCGCCGGTGGCCTTGACCTTGCCCAGCATGGTGGTCTGGTCTTCCGACCACACCACCGCGGTGCCGCCCTGCCCTGCCGCGCCGCTCGCCGCCACGTTGATGCCGGTCGAATCGTTGATGAAGGTTTGCCGCGCCGAGGCGATCGGCGCGCGCTGGCCCCAGCGCTGCGTGAAGCGCGCCAGGTCGGGCGCGTCGGCGCGTTCGCTGCCGCCCTGGAAGGCGCCGCCCACGCGCACCATGCCGCCCTGGGTGGTGCCGGAAGCGTCGAGCTGCGCGCCGAGCAGGCGCACATCGGCGCCCGAGATGTCGATGCGCCCGCCGATGCCGTCGCCCGCGCGCGCGGCGTGGCGGCCGGACGAGAGGACCCCGGCGCCGCCGTGCAGGCCGGTGCTGCCGCCATGGAGAGCGCCGCTGGTGTCGGTGGACGCGCTGCTGGTCTCGACCAGCGATCCGCCGGCGCGATAGGAAACGCTGCCGCCGTCGCCGCCGCGCCCTTGCGCGCTGGTGGCCGCCGCCGCCGACAGGCTGGCGCGGGCGTCGACCGCAATCGAGCCGCCGCTGGCGCCATCGGCGCTGATGGCGCCATCGAGCGCCACCGCGCCGCCATCGACCGCGATGCGCCCGCCCCTGGCCGCGCCGGACGAGGCATCGAGGCTGCCGGCATGCACCGTGTCGCCGGCGAGGCGGATGCTGCCGCCCTCGCCGGCAAAGCCGCGCGCCTGCACCAGGCCCTGGTTGTTGACGCTGGAGCGCGCCAGCGCGTCGGCCGCGGCGGCGCTCAGCACCACCTGGCCGCCGTCGGCCTGCACCAGGCCAGCGTTACCGACCACGGCGTCGAGCGCGGAACGCGCCACGCGCACGGTGATCAGGCCGTCGCCGCGCAGGTCGAGCCCGACCTGGCTGCCGGCCGCCAGTACGGCGCTGCCGCCCGGCGCGGCAATCGTGCCGCTATTGGCGAGCGTGGGCGCCAGCAGCGCGACGTAGCCGCCATTGGCGGTGCGGATGCTGCCGTCGTTGCGCACGGCGCCAGGCGCGCCGGCGGCGGAAAATTCGTAGCGCCGGTCGAGGAAATCCTGGTCCGACAGGCCCAGGCTCGATGCCAGCAGGCCGCCCACGTCGACCTGCGCGCCGGCGCCGAACAACACGCCCTGCTGGTTCAGCAAGAACACCTGGCCATTGGACGAGAGCTTGCCGTAGATGCGCGAGGGATCGGTGCCGACCACGCGATTGAGCGCCACCGCGCTGGCCGAGGGCTGGTCGAAGCGCACCGCGGCCTTGCTGCCGATGTCGAAGCTTTGCCAGTTGAGGATGGCCTGGGCGCTGCCCTGGGTCACCGTCATGTTCGCGCCATTGGTGCTCACGCTGGCCTGGCCGGCGACGAGCTGGACGCCGCCCGGCAGCGCGGCGTCCGGCGGCGGTGGCGTGGCGGCGGCGCTGCCCGCCACGGCCGCGCCGAGCATCAGTGCCGACAGCTTGCGCCTGCCGCTCTTGCCGCGTCCACACGCGCCCTCGGCCACGGCGACCCAGCAGGCGTGCACGTGGCTCCAGACGAGACGATAGAAACGGTTGGCGGAGGCGTGCTTGTGCATTGGTAAATCCGTGTGTAAGGGCGAATGGAAGACGGCGCGCCCATGCGCGCCGCGGGATGCTGGCGCGCGCTCAGGCCATCAGGCTGAAATCGGCGCGGTAGCGCGGCGTGGCGGCGTCCATGCCGGCCGGCGCGACGAACAGCATGAAGCGGCCCAGCGTGGCGTGATCGATATCGTAGGTGCCGGCGCCGAAGCGCGCGCCGTCGCTGGAAAAGACCAGCGAAAACTGCTGCAGGCGCGGGTCGGCGCTGGCGGCCGCTGTTTGCACTTCGGCGAGCGTGAGGCCGATGGCGCGCAGCTCCGGGTGGTTCAGCCAGAACTGCTGGCCGACCAGCGCCAGCGCCGTGGCGTGGCTCCATGCGAAAGCGCTTGCGCCCCCGCTTGCGGCGGCGGCGGCGGCCTGCGGCGCGGCAGCGCCCAACATGCCGGCAAAGGCGATCGAACTGGCGCCGGCCCTGAGTATGTCGCGTCGTTTCATGCTGTGTCTTCTTTATTGGTCAAGGTGGGGGCCACGGGCGGCGCGTCGGCGCGCCACTCCATGAGGCGGTGAAAGCCGGCGCTGCCGATTTCGCGAAATCCGAGGCGCTGGTACAGCGACAGGGCCGGGTTGTTCAATTCGACGTGGATGGTGACGGCCACGCCGCGTGCCGCCGCTTCGCGCAGCAAGGCATCGAGCAGCGCGCTGCCGCTGCCACGGTTGCGGAAAGGCGGCAGCAGGGCGATATCGATCACGTGCAGGCGATCGGCTTCGCGCGCCACATACAGGCGCCCGACCGGCGCGCCGCCATCGAGCACGAGATCGAAGTCGCCGGCCGGATAGCGCTCGCGGTAGAAGCTGTGCTGGGCGTCGAACTGCATGCCGACAAAAGCGTCGGCGGTGGCCGCGTCCCAGCCGGCCAGGGCGATTTCGCCCGCGCGCGTGGCGCCATACACGCGCCGCAGAAATGCGGCGTCGCCGGGCTCGATGGGGCGCAGTGTCAGTGGCATGCTTACTGGCGCGGCGGGAACACGCCCTGCAGCGCGATGCAGAAATTGAACGTCACGTACGGCTGGCGGTTCTGGTGCGGCTGGGTGGAGCCGGCGCTTGCCAGCGCCAGCGGCGACATCGGCGTCAGGGTGCCGGCGGCGGTGGTATAGACCTGGGCCACGCCGGCATTGCCGAACGAGGTCGTCGCGCCGGGGGTGGCCGTGGTGGCGCTGCTGCCGGCATGGTGCAGCTCGTGCTGGTGCGCGGGCATCTGGGCCGTGGTCAGGGTCACGCTGGACACGCCGCCGCTCTCGCCGGGAAAACGCTCGCTCAAGCCGGAGCCCTGGCCCGGATGCAGCGGCGTGCGGTCGGCCAGGTCGGGCAGCGCGAAGGTGCTTTTGCCGTCGCCGCCGTAGGTGGTGCCAAGCAAGGCGAACAATGCCGTGTTTTGCGACAGCGGCAGCATTTGACCATTGCAGGTGGCCCAGCCTTTGGGCGCGAAGTTGAAGGGGAAGATGCGGATTTCAGCAACAAATGGATCGGCCATGGCGGGTTGTCGGTTAGGTCGGGCTTGGGAAAAGGCCGAACAGGGAAATGATGAAATTGATTCCCAGGTAAGGCGCCATGTTGTCATGCGGCGCGGCACCGCCCTGGCTGCCGATGGCGCCGGACTTCATGGCGGCGTGTGCGCCGTTCAGACCGTACACAGGCGTTCCGCCGGTGTGGCCGGGTACCCCGGCGCCGGGGCTGACGGCAGCGCTGGCGGGATTGGCCGAGGCCACCGCGGTGTGGGTGTGGGCCGGCAGCATCGGCACTGTCAGCGTCACCGTTTCGGTACCGGCAGCCTCGGCAATCTGGTACTTGGTGCCGCTGGTGCCGGTGCCCATGTGCACGGGAACGCGCCCGCGCATGTCGGGCAGGACGAAGGTCGACTGGCCGTCGCCACCGTAGGTTGTGCCGATCAGCTGGTAGAGCGTTTCGTTTTCTGAAATCTGCAGGGTCTGGCCGTTGCAGAACTCCCAGCCGGCCGGGGAGAAGTTACCTGCGAACATGCGGATCTCGCCGACATAAGGTTGTGCCATCGCGTGCGTCCTTGCTATTCAGTTAGGGCTGGGGAAGATGCCCTGGAGGGCAATCGCAAAATTGATCGTCAGGTAAGGCTGCATATTGTTGTGCGGCTGGCTGCCGCCGGTGGATGTGACGGCGTCCGGGTTGAGCGCGACCAGGTTGGCGGGGGCGGCGAACACGTCGCGCCCGAGCCGGCCTTTCTTGCCCAGCAGGGCACCGGCCGGCGCACCGCTGGTGGCCAGGGCCGTGGTGGCATGCAGGGCGTGGGTGTGGGCCGGCATCTCGGCCTGGGTCAGCGTGACCGCTTCCCGGCCGCCCGCGGCGCCCAGCGGGCCGGTCAGGGGACCGCTGTGCACCGGCACCCGGCCGCGCAAGTCGGGCAAGGCAAAGGTGGTCTGGCCGTTACCGCCGTACGAGGTGCCGAGCAGGGCGAACAAGGCCTGGTTCTGGTTGATCGGCAAAAACTGGCCGTTGCACAGGGCCCAGCCCTTGGGCGGGAAGTTAAACGACATCATCCGGATTTCAGCCAAAAACGGTTCACTCATGCACGGCTCCTTGCCAGTGGCTTGCCGCGGGCACGCGCGTGCCCGCGAAATTAGTTGAATATTGCCTGGTACTGCATGCCGGCCTGGTCGCGCCCGACCGGGACGATAAACAGCGGGAACGTTCCGGCATCCGCGGTGCCCAACAGGTAGGTCATCTGTTCGAGCTGTGGCTGGAGGGGGCCGCGGAACATCAGCGAAAAGCCGACGTGGCCTGGCGCCTGCGGCGGCAAGCGGTCGGCCGCGGTCAGGGTGAGCGTGACGCCTTCGTGGCCGCCGACGGCAAAAAAGCCGTGCAGGCGCGCCGCGAAGAACGCGTAATCGAGAGTGGGGAGCATCAGCAGGAAACCGACAAACAGAACGAAGGTTCTATTTTAGTATCCTTAATGTCTTTTGAGAAACTGATTACCGGTTGTGCGTTGCTAAGTTGATACAGATGGGGAATCGTCACGGCCGGCGGTGAAGACCTGGGCGCATGCCGCAGGCCGCCTTGCACCGTGGTGGCGGCTCTCGGGTAACGTTCCCCCGCAGGCGGTGGCGCAAGGGCCGGGTTGCGAGCGTTGCCTGCGGCGCGACGATGGTGTTTAGCTGATCAGCTGCCCAGAGCCTGCTCGATCTTGCTGACGAGCTGCTTGTCTTCCGGTGTGACCTTGCTCGGATAGTGTTCGATGACCTTGCCGTTGCGGTCGATCAGGTACTTGGTGAAGTTCCATTTCGGTTCCTTGCCGGTGGCCTTGATCAAGCCCGCGTGCAGCGGATTGGCGGCCGCGCCCGTCACCGAGGTCTTGGCGAACATGGGGAACTTGACCCCGTAGGTGTTGTAGCAGAAATCGGCGATTTCCTTGGCGTTGCCCGGCTCCTGCTTGCCGAAGTCGTTCGACGGGAAGCCCAGCACCACCAGGCCCTTGGCGCCGTATTTGGCGTACAGCTTTTCCAGGCCCTCGTACTGGGTGGTGTAGCCGCAGTAGCTGGCGGTGTTGACGACGAGTACGACCTTGCCGGCGTACTGGCACAGGTCCTGCGGAGCCTCGTCCTGCAGGCGCTTGAAGCTATGCTTGAGCAAGGCCGGGCAACTCGCGGCTGGCGCCGGCGCTGCCGCAGGGGTGGCCGCGGGCGTCTGGGCCTGCGCCGGATCGCTCATCAATACAACAGCGGACAGGCTGGACAGGAGAAGTGCCGAGATCTTGAACATTGTCGTTTCCGTGCAGTGGGAATGGGAACTCATTCTATGCCAATTCGACACCGTCCGTCCGCGCAGCCGGGAGCATCGGCAGGGACGCAAGTATGGCCAAAGCTGCCAGTTTGCTAAATACAGCAGCAAATATTCGATACTTAATATGATGCTGCATGGCAATACTTGCTATCATATGTGCACCGTTACGGAGAAGCCCATGAACCGCGCCAGCCTGAGCACCAGCGTCAACCAGCACTACCTGAACAAATTGATGAAGCTGACCGAGGTGATGGATGTCGCCGCCAGCGAAGACATTGTCGATGTACGCGGCATGAAGCTGGTGGCCAAGGGCGCCAGGCTGACGCGCTCCCAGCAGGACACCTTGGGCGGGCACAAGCTCAAAAAGACCCTGGAATCGTCGCTGAGCGCCGAGGGCGGCGCCGACAACCGCCTGATCCTCGAGACGGCCAGGCGCATCCTCGACACCAGCGTCCCGATCAACCGTATCCTGGGGCGCAACGCCGGGCGCGGTATTTCGCCGCAGACGCTGCTGGCGAACATGCACTTCGGCCACGCCATGCGCATGATGATCACCCTCACCGACCGCGAGAATCCGCGCGCGCTCGAACACAGCGTCACCGTCAGCCTGCTGTCGATCGGCATGGCGAAAAAGTTGCAACTGTCGAACGACGACCAGATGGCGGCGGCCCTGGCCGGCCTGTTGCACGATGTTGGCGAGCTGTACATCGACCCGGCGTACCTGAAGCCGGGCAAGCGCCTGCTGCCGCACGAGTGGGCGCACCTGGTGATCCATCCGCGCATCGGCCAGGTGCTGATCACGGAACTCGAGTCCTATCCGGCCTCGGTGGCGCGGGCGGTGTCGGAACACCACGAACGGCTCGACGGCACCGGCTATCCGCGCCAGTCGGCCGGCGGGATGATCAGCGGGCCGGGGCTGGCCGTGTCGGTGGCTGAAATGCTGGCCGGCGTGCTGCACAAGGATTATCCGCTCGAGCGTGCCGAACTGGCCTTGAAAATCATTCCGGGGGAGCATCCGCACCATTTTCTGTCGGCCATTTCGGGCGCCTTGCGCAACCAGCCGGCCAACCGGCCGATCGCACCATCCCGGCCCGACGAGAACGATGACGCGGCCATCGCGCGGCTGTGGAGCCGCATTGCCGATTCCCTGCAGGCCGGTCAACAGATGCTGCGCGAAGAAACCTTGCGCTCGCCGCGCGTATGGGCCTTGATCGAACGTGCGCTGGCACGCATCAGGAACATCGAGCGCGCCTTCATCAGCACCGGGCTCGATGCGTATCTGAAAAACAATCATGGCTTGCACGACCACGACGACGGCACCCTGCAGTTCGAAAAAGCCGTGGCCACGCGCGAAATCACCTGGCGCCTGCGCGACATCGCGCGCGACCTGGCGCTGAACACGGCCGATGTGGCGACCGACCGCGACATGCTCGCCGGCTTGATCGGCTTGCTCGACGGCGGCCTGGCCGACGCGGCCGTGCCGCAGCCCCAGGCACAGGTGCAGGTGCAGCCGCTGTCGCAAGCGCAAGCGGCCTGAGCTTCGCCGCCCGGCGCCAGGCTAGTCGATCCTCAGCTTCGACAGGCGCGGGTCGGTTTTGGGGAAGGCGAGGTTCAGGTCCTCCATCACTTCCAGCAGCAGCTTGGCGATCAGCAGGTTGCGGTGGGTCTTGGAGTCGGCGGGGATGATGTACCAGGGAGCGTGGTCGGCATCGGTGGCGCCGATCGCCCTTTCGTAAGCGTCGCGATAGTCATCCCAGCGCTGGCGCTGGACGATGTCGTTTTCGTCGAACTTCCATTGCTTTTCCGGGTCGTCCAGGCGCGCCTGCAAGCGCTTGCGCTGCTCATCCTTCGAGATATGCAGGAACACCTTGACGATCACCGTGCCGGTTTCGGCCAGCATGCGTTCGAAGTCGGCGATGTGGGCGTAGCGGCGCTTGCATTCCTTTTCGTCGATCAGCTTTTGCACACGGGTGACCAGCACGTCTTCGTAATGGCTGCGGTTGAAGATGGCGATCTCGCCGGCGCCCGGCACGTGCGGATGAATGCGCCACAAAAAATCGTGCGCCGCCTCGTCCAGGCTGGGCGCCTTGAACTGGCTTGCATTCAAACCCATGGGGTTGATGCGGCTGAACAGCGCGCGCACCGTGCCATCCTTGCCCGAGGTATCCATGCCTTGCAGTACCAGGAGCACCTTTTGCTTGCGCTGCGAGAACAGCATCTGCTGGTGCAGCGCGATTTTCGCGGTCAGCGCATCGGTCAGTGCGCGCTCGTGCGCCTTGATCTGATCCTTCGATGCGGGATGCTTGCCGCCGTTCTCGCGCAGCGGCGTGGCGCCGGCATCCTCATCGCGCAGCGTCAGGTCGGCCGGCGCGCGGAAACGGGTGCGCGCCTTCATGCCTTGCCGCCGCTGTGCGCGTGTTCGATTTTCATGCAGCGGTCCATCACCACGTCGAGCCCGGCCGCAGCGGCCAGGCCGGCCGCTTCCTGGTTGACCACGCCGAGCTGCATCCACAGGCAGCGCGCGCCGGCGTCGATGGCTTCGCGCGCGAGCGCGACCATGGCGTCGGCGCTGCGGAAGCAGTCGACGATATCGATCGGACCATCCAGGGCGGCGGCGGCCTGCGCCAGGGTGGCGTAGACCGGCTGGCCCAGGATCTGCTGGCCGGCATAGGCGGGATTGACGCCCAGGATGCGGTAGCCCTGCTGTTGCAGGTAAGCGGCCACGGCGTGGCTGGCACGCTCGGGCCGGTTCGACAGGCCGACCACGGCGATTGTCTTGCTGTCTTTCAGGATGTCGGGGATGGATCTCATTGGGCTCGCCAGGTGATGTGTCAGGCCAGCGTAGCAGATTTACCAAGCCCTGCCGCGTACGTTAGGGCGCGCCGACGCGCTGGTTGATCATCTCCGAACCCTGGCTGTCGACCACCACATGGCTCACCTCGCCCTTGTCGTTGCGCGCGAACACGAAGGTGGTCAGCGAAGCGGGCATGAAGAAGCCGTCGTTCGCGTACGGCGTCAGGATGACCGGGTCGCGGTTGGTGCGCCGCATGACCAGCTTGCCATCGTCGCGCTTGAAGCTGCGGGTGGCGTTGGCGTCGATACGGTAGGTGCCGGCATAGGCATCCAGCAAGGCGTTGTCGATTTTCACTGCCTTGAAGTCGGGGAAGGGATTGCCGATGGTGATGGCGGCCGCCTGGCTGGCCACCATGTCGGGCTGGACCGTGGGTGCATCGGAATTGCTCAGCACCGCGACATACACTTTCTGCTGCGGCAGCCGCAACGCGGAGGTGGAAAAGCCGTTGATGCCGCCGTCATGCGCCACCAGCGGCACGCCGCGCAGCTTGCCGATCTGCCAGCCGTAGCCATAGTTGGTCGGCTTGCCGTCGGCCAGCACGGCGCTGGTGTGCGCCTTTTGCCAGGTGGCCGGCTTGAGCAGCTTGCCGGCGCTAATGGCCGCATCCCAGCGCGCCAGGTCGTCCACGGTCGACACCAGCGCGCCGGCCGCGTAGGGCTGCGACATGCTCAGCGGCTTGGACGCGGTGACGCCGAACCAGCCCTTGGTGTGGCCGGCCGCGCGCGGACCGGGAGTGCGTTCATGGCCTTCGTACGCGGTGTGCTGCATGCCGAGCGGCGTGAAGATGCGCTCGGCGATAAACGTGGCGTAGCTCTGGCCGGAGATTTTTTCGATCACCGCGCCGAGCAGGAAGTAGCCGGAATTGTTGTAGGAAAAGCGCGTGCCGGGATCGAAATCGAGCGCATCGTTCTTGAAGGTGTCGATCATGCCGGACACGCTCATGTCTTTCCTGGCATTGCTTTCGAAGCCAGCCCTGCTGGTAAAGCTGACGATGCCCGAGGTGTGCGTGAGCAATTGCTCGATGGTGATGCGCTTGGCGCGCGTGGGGTAATCCGGCAGGAATCTGGTGATGTCGTCATCGAGCGCCAGTTTGCCTTCATCGGCCAGCATCAGGATGGCAACGGCGGTGAACTGCTTGGTGATGGAACCGAGCCGCAGGGCCGTGTCGGGCGTCATGGCCTTGCCCTTGGCTACGTCGGCCATGCCGTAGGCCTTGCGCAGCACGGTCTTGCCATCCTGGGTCACGATGACGGTCGCGCCGGGCCCGTCGGCTTTGTAGTACGGGGCGATGGCGGCGTCGATCCGGCCGGCCAGCGCTTGCTCGCTGGCGGGACGCGCAGCGTCCTGCGCGAAGGCGGCGGGCGCGTGCAGCGCAACAAGGGAGGCAAGGCAAAGTGCGGAAAGCTTGAACATGCGGAAGGTCCTGTAGTCTGGGTTGATCGGCAGCGGCAGACCAGACTATAGGCGCGGCGCGCCCGCCTGGGGCCGTCGCTGCGACGAACTGCAAAATAACAATGTCGAACGGTTAATTCGCCCGACGGCCGGCGCGCGCCGTTGCCGCCGCGCGCCGCTGTTTGTCTCAGCGGTCGGTGAACACGTCGTTCCAGCTGGCCCGTTCGGGCGCCGTCTGGGTCTGCAGATAGCCGACGTTGGCGACCTGGATGCGGGCGATTTCGTTGAGCGCTTCTTCCGAAAAACCGGCCCGCTTGACGCCGCGGTCCTGCATCGACAGCGAGTGCAGGTACTGGTGCAGGTGGCGCGGTTCGGTGCAGAACAGGCAGATGCGTTCCCACACGTGCGGATACGAGGTTTTCAGCGCGCCCTGCGGCGCCATGCCGGCCAGCGCTTCGAGCGTCAGGGTGGTGGCCGCGCGCGGCTGGATGATGGTGTCGACGACCGGAATCGCATCGGTGTGCTCGTGCTCGCCCAACTGCGAGGACGGACCGTTGCCGCCCTCTTCCCTGGCCATGTTCTCGGCCGAATAGTCGGCCAGCGCGCGCAGGGTCTGGTCGGTCGACGGCAGGTTGTCCTTGGGCCAGCTGAAACGGCGGATGCCGGCGCTGGCCATCAGGGCCGCGATGGGAATGATATCCGGATTGGCGCCGGGCGCCGGCGGCACCGTCAGTTCGATCACGAACAGCAGGTGCAGGCGGGCGTCGAAGACGGCGTAGTCGACCCTGCGTCCGCTCAGGTGTTGCTGGTGGCTGCTCTTGATCTTGGGATCCGGATTGCTCGGGATCATCAATTTGCTCAGCGGGACGTCGGGGAAGATGTAGCACTTGGGCAAGGCGCGGCGCAGGCGGCCGTAAAACGCTTTTTGCTCAGTGCCGAAAAAGCGCCGCTTCGTAAACGAAGGGACAGCCTCGGGAGGTTTCTTTAACAGGCGGTTCAACATGGCGACAACGGCCCTGGTCGTGGTTCAAGTCAGTAGTGTGTATTTAATAATCCTAATGCACAAGAAGAAAGCCGGTCAAACCGAAAATATAAGCTATCCGCATGGAAACATCGTAGCTGCGGGGATACGGCAGTCGGGTTTGTCCAGGCGTCGCTTGCGCCGATTTCGACGTGTTAATAGCCGAAATATGCCAAGACGGCATTTTATGCCGCATGCATACTTGCCATTTTTATAATGGCGGAGAAGTAAATGAGTGTTATTCGTGCAAGTATTACGCTAGCAGCCGGCATGGTGCTGTCGCTGGCGGCGGTCACCTCCCAGGCGGCCATTCCGTACCAGGGCCACACCTACGAATTTCGTCAACCGGACGGCGAAAAGCTGAAAATTCGCCTCGACGGTAACGATTACTACGCCGAACAGCGCACCGAAGATGGTTCGCTGATCGTTTATGATAATGCCAAACGCGGTTTTTGCTACGCGCGCGTGAACGCCACCGGCGACCAGCTGGTCTCGAGCGGAATACTGGCTACCAATGCCAGGCTGCGCACGTTCAGCACCACGGCGGACAAGCGCGAACCGGGCCTGAGCGCCGCTGCCAAGGCGCGCCTGGCGCAGCAGCGCTACCAGAAAATGCACGGGCGCACGCTGGAAACGGCGCAGCGCAGCAGCGCCGCGATGATGGCGCCGAGCGCCGCGGCCACGGCCGCCGTGTCCGGCCAGATGCGCGGCCTGACCGTGATCATCGATTTTTCCGATGCGCCCGGCACGATTACCAAGCCGCAGGTCGAATCGTTCCTGAACGACGCGGCCTACACCGGCTTCGGCAATGCGCAATCGGTGCGCGGCTATTTCCTGGCGGTGTCGGGCAACAAGCTCGACTACAGTAATACCGTCACGCGCTACTACCGCGCCAAGCGTCCCAAGAGCTACTACGCCGATGCCAGCCTGGACAGCGGAACGCGATCGCAGGAACTGATCATGGAAGCGCTGAACTGGGTCAAGAGCAGCGAAGGCATCGATTTTTCCACCCTCAGCCGCGACAGCACGGGCCACATCCTGGGCCTGAACTTCTTCTATGCGGGTGAAGCGGACAGCCCGTGGTCGAAAGGCTTGTGGCCGCACATGGGCTGGCTGGGCGAGCGTTTCTGCAGCAACGGCGCCTGCACCGGCAGCTACCAGATCAGCAATATGGGCAAGCAGCTGGCGATCGGCACCTTCGTGCACGAATCGGGCCACCTGATCATGGGCTGGCCGGACCTGTACGACTACGACGGCAGCTCCCAAGGTTCGGTGGCCAACTTCTGCGTGATGGGCTTCGGCGGCGTGGGCTACCAGAGCCAGTTCCGGCCGACCCGGCCGGCCGGTTTCCTGCGCTACCTGGCAGGCTGGGACACGGCGATCGAACTCAATCCGGCGATCAACCGCAGCGCGCCGACCGGGCGCCTGACCCAAAATGCGAGCGGCCACTCGCTGTACCGCTGGAGCAATCCGGCCAACGCGGCCGAAGCGTTTTATGTGGAAGCGATCCACAAGAGCGAACAGAACCTGTACCAGCCCGACCAGGGCCTGGCCGTGTTCCACATCGACCCCACCGGCACCAACACCAATGAATGGCATCCGTACATCCAGCTGGAACACGCCGATGGCAAGCGCGATCCGGAAAACAATGTGAACCAGGGCGATGGCGGCGATTTGTTCGACGGCGTAGCCACGCGCGCATTCAACAACAGCGTGCCGAACGCGCTGGCGTCCCGGGGCACCAATTCGCGCTGGTGGAACGGCTATGCGTCCGGCTTCGCGCTGTCGAACATCAGCGCGCCGGGCAAGACCATGTCGTTCGACGTGGGCGTCGCCCCCACCGTGCCGGCCGCCGACGTCTACAACGCCACCCTGGCGCACCAGGCCGAAGCGATCCATCCCAACCCATGGTTCGAGTACAAGGGCGGCACCCTGGGCGCGCTGCTCGTCGGCCCGGCCGGCACCGACTTCGACCTGCGCATCGAAAAGTGGAACAACACGGCGTGGGTCAAGGTGGCTGAATCGGCTGGCGAAACGTCGCAGGAAAAGATCGCTTACGCCGCCGCGGCGGGCTATTACCGCATCATCGTCGCCTCCTACAGCGGCGCCGGCAACTACAAGCTGACCGTTACCAAGTAAGCGAGTGCTCACACTTGCAGGCGATGAACGTGGCGCCCGCCCAAAGTGTGGCTTTTTCGTCATCTCCCGCCCGCCCGCTGTGCTGGAATTGCCGGCCCCGGCGGGGAAATTGAACAAACCCGTTTTTGAAAGCCTTTCAGCAGTATTTACCTATATGCATCCGGGATAGTATCAGCACGCCTGATGGCTTGCAGCACGGCGGGAACCACCCCTTTCCCGCCTCATGACGCCTGCGCCGGCACACAAGCTGACCGGCGCGGCGTCAATCACCGATGATAATTACAAGGAGCGAGACAATGTTTGTAGAACGCAAAATCGTATTACTGGCCGGGCTGGTCAGCGCCTGTTTCAGCAGTGTCACCTATGCAAAGCAGGCCGATGACGGCCATACGCACCAGCGCCTGAACCAGGCGCAAATGCCGCACGCGCGCCAGACCCTGCCGCCGACGGTGGAACAGCAGCGCTTCAACGTGGCGCCGACCGTCAAGCCGCGCACCGACCTGATGCCGAAAGCGACCGAGAACGGCCGCATGAGCATGAACATGAACGTCAATCTGCTCGCGGCCACGCCCGAGTGTAAGAACATGGATACCCTGACCATGTACAACGGCGCCGCGCTGGCCGATTACCTGGTCGCCATGCCCGATTACGAGTGCACCTATCCGCTGTTTTCGCTGACCCCGGCGCAGGCCGCCAAGGCGTATTCGGCCGCCAACCTGAATGCGGTCGCCACTCGCTTCGCACGCGAAGCGGGTACTTACAACGCCAGCAGCCGCGCGCTGGTCAACCTGGCGCTGTACCTGCGCGCCGGCTACTACCTGGGCAGCGGCGGCACCATCGCCACGCCATCGGCGGCATTTACCGCATCGCTGCGGGCCCCGATCAAGAACCTGGTCGAAGGCACCGTGCTGTACAAGAGCAATCCGGTGGGCGGCAGCACGGCGTCGGAAATCATCAAGCTGATCACCAACACGCATGACGAAGCGTATTTCGTGCCGTCGATGAAAAAGCTGGTGCAGCGCTTTACCAATACGCCGGGCAATCCGAACGCGGCCGACGCGCTCAAGCAATACGACGCCGCCGGCGGCATGACCTCGGCCTTGACGGTGCTGTTCTACGCCCATTCGCGCCCGGATGCGCTGCCGCTGCTGCAAAGCGATACCAGCTACCCGATCGCGCTGAATAATTTCGTGGTGCAAAACAAGACCGCGCTGCTGGGCACCTCGACGGCCTACATGCTGACCGATGCCGCCAACGAAGCCTTCCGTTTCATGCAGCATGCGGCGCAAAAGGCCACCGTGAAAACGATGGTGCAAACCACCTTGGCCAGCAGCAGCATGACCGGCGCCGACAGCGCGCTGTGGCTGGCGGCAGCCTCGGCCGTCAAATACTATGACAATGCCAACTGCACCCAGTACGGCACCTGCGGCTACGAGCAAAAGCTGGCCGACACCGTGCTCAAGATCAGCCACACCTGCAGCCCGACCCTGCGCATCCGCGCCCAGGAAATGACGACGGCCCAACTGCAGTCTTCCTGCGCCATTTTGCAGAAAGAAGAAGGCTACTTCCACGACATGCTGCTCACCAAGCGCACGCCGGTGGCCGGCGACAAGAATACCTCGCTGGAACTGGTGATCTTCAACGATTACGCCAATTACGGCAAATACGCGTCGGTTATCTACGATATCCCGACCAATAACGGCGGCATGTACCTGGAAGGCAACCCGGAGTCGTCCACCAACCAGGCGCGCTTCATCGCGCACGAAGCATCGTGGCTGCTGCCGACCTTCGCGGTGTGGAACCTGGAACATGAATACGTGCACTACCTCGATGGCCGCTTCAACATGAAGGGCGACTTTACCGCCTCCGTGGCCAAGCCGACCGTGTGGTGGGTGGAAGGCATCGGCGAATACCTGTCGCTGCGCAACAATAACCAGCCATCGATCGACAAGGCGCGCACCGGCACCTACAAGCTGAGCCAGATTTTCGGCAATACCTACGAGATGGGCGACTACACCGACCGCGCGTATCGCTGGGGCTACATGGCAACCCGCTTCATGATGGAAAAGCACCGTAACGACATCGATACGGTGCTGGGCAAGTTCCGGGTCGGCGATTACGATGGCTACCAGAACTACATGGCGTACATCGGCACCCGCTACGACGCCGAGTTTGCCGCCTGGGCCAAGACCGCCACCACGGCCGGCGAACCGCCGCTGCCGACGGTGACCCTGCCGCCGTGCGCCAACAGCACCCAGCTGGGCAAGAACTGCTCGATCGGCGGCTTCGCGTCCTCGAGCGAGCGCTATGCCTACATCTCGCTGCCGGCCGGCGCCAGGAACCTGCGCCTGTTCACCAGCGGCGGGACCGGCGACGTCGACCTGTATGTGGGCCGCGCCCATTATCCGACCACCAGCTGGTATGACGCGGCATCGGCCACGCCAGGCAACCGCGAGAGCGTCGCCTTCAGCGCGCCGGTGACCGGGCAGTGGTATTACATCATGCTCAAGGCGAAGCAGAGCTATGACGGCGTGACCATCAGCGCCACGTACGACTGATGCCGGTCTGCCGCGCGGGCACTGTTTGCCCACGCGGCATGGCATGAGGAAAGGCCCGGCAACTGCCGGGCTTTCGCTTTGGGTGCGCGCAGCGCACCGCCGTTCAGAACATGATGATGCCGCCGTCGACCTTGAGGTCCTTGCCCTTGGTCGGTTCGCCCGGAACGATAATATCGGTGATGGTCGCGATCGCTTTGGCGGCGGCGGCGTTATCGCCATCGTCGATGGCTTTGATTGTTGCCGCCAGACTCTTCAGCTTATCCAGGGTGGCGAACACCTTGCTGCTCTCGTTCAACAAATTATCCACGGCCGCCTTCAGGATCTCGCCGGTATCCATCCCATCGAACACGCGCGGCGTGGAGCGCGGCACGATCTTGACGTCGCGCTCCCCCGGACCGGGCGCGACGAACGACGATGCCTTGGGTGCGCCGCCGTGCGACGTCCCGTGCCCGTTGCCGGGTGAGGATTTGGACGTCGTGCCGCGCCTGGACGCGGGCGCATTGTCGGATGAGGTGTCGCGCGGCCCTTGCTTCCCGGACTCCTCCTTCTCCCTCTCCTTCTCCCTCTCCTTCTTCTCGTTCTCCTCCCGCTCCTCCTTCGATCCCGGCCGCGGTGGCGGCGCCTTGGCGGCGCCGCAATTGAACTGCATCAAAGCGCCGTCGGCATTGATCGCGGCGCTGCCCAGCATTTCGATATGTGTGCCTTGCAAGAAAATGCCGCCATCCTTGCGCAGCACGATCTTGGCGGCGCCGCACGACAGTTCCAGGTGCTCGCCCACGCTCGTGATCTGGGTCTTGCCCACGTCGCGCTTTTCGGTCTCGCCGACGTAGAAATCGTAGGTCTTGCCGATCCACACGTTGCGCGTGCGCCCGACAAAGAGCCGGTCCATCATGCCCACCGTGGCGTTGCGGAACGTGCCCACCACCAGCGAATAGGCCACGCCGATATTGGTCGCACGCGCCAGGCCGATATTTTCGATATTGGCCACGCCGATGGTTTCGGTCTTCACCTTGTCGACCTTGATCGACCAGTTTCTGCCGATCTTGTCGACTTCATTCTTGCGGATCGTCTTGGTGCGGCTCTGGCGCACCGACACCGTTTCATTCATGTGGACGGTGCGCGAGCGGTTGCGGTGCACCGTGAGGGTTTCGTTCTTGCCGACTTCCTCGGTGCGGTTGTCGCCGATACTGATGCGCTCGTTATGATCGACCCGCTCGGTGCGGTCGCGCCCGATGCGGCTGGTTTCGTCGCGGTCGACCTTCTTGCGCCGGTCGTGGCCCACCCACTTGTCTTCGTCGTGCTCGACCTCGGTCAGCTGGTCTTTTTCGGCGTGCAGCCACAGCTGCTCCTGGCCCTTCTTGTCCTCGAAGCGCAGGGCGTTGGCGTTGTGGTACTGGCCGCCGGGGCTGGAACGGGTCAGGATCCCGCTCTGGGTCTTGTTCGCGGGCAGGCTCCAGGGCGGCATGGTGTCGCTGTTGGGCACCATGCCGGTAATGATCGGCCGATCGGGATTGCCGTCCAGGAACTGCACCAGCACCTCGGTGCCGATGCGCGGAATATGGGTCATGCCGAAGTTGGGGCCGGTCCATGGGGTCGCGACCCGGATCCAGGCCGAACTTTTTTCATCGTTGTGTCCCACCCGGTCCCAGTGAAACTGGACCCGCACGCGGCCGTACTGGTCGGTGTGGATTTCTTCGCCGGCCGGGCCGACCACGGTCGCGGTCTGGATGCCGTGGATCCTGGTGTCGGTACTGTTCAGGTTGCGCGGCGCGCGCCACGGGATGATCCTGCGCAGCGCGGTCAGGCGGTTGTCGTACGCGGACGGCACGCTGTCCCTGGTGTGGTAATTGTTGCTGGCGATGTGGACCAGTTCGGTGATCAGGAATTCGCGGGCCTGCTCGTCGCCGCCGCGCGCATCGGTGTCGAAGTGGCCGCTCAGGCGGAACCAGCGGCCCGGCATCAATTGCCGGTTATTGCCCTTGCCTTCGAATTGCTTGCCGTCCGCTTCCAGCGCTTCCATGCCCAGCTCGGCCTGCACGCGGCCATCGGTGCCATGCTTGAAGCCATAGGCGCCGGCATATTCGTAGCGTTCGATGTTCGGCACCGTGCCTTGCTGCATCAGGGTCGGCAGCGAGGCGTGGGCCGGGCGCGCAACCTTGAAGTCGTAGGAAGAGAGCGAGACCGTGCCTTCGATGACGTGGCGCGTGGGCGACCATTCGGACAAGCCATCCTCCTCGGTGCTGCCGCCGTGGCGCTGGAACGGCAGGTCGGGGCCGTCGTCGATGGCTTCGGTCGCGGTGGAGTCGTCCGACAGCACCAGCTTGTGGCCGCTTTCGCTGTGTTCGAACCAGTAAAAGATGCCGGCCTTGGCCCAGCGCCGCTCCAGGTAGTTGCTGTCGGTTTCATCGAACTGGCAAGCGTCGGTCATCACCTCTTTCGCGCCGCGCACCCGCCAGTCCCAGGCGGCCAGGCCGCTGTAGTCGCCGAAGATGCTGGCGGTCTGGTCGTACAGGCTGGTGTAGTGGAACAGGTAGTTATCCTTGCGCATGGTCAGGTACTGGTACCACGGACCGAGCCGGGCTTCGTAGTACGAGACGCCGCCGTCGACAGTCTTGAGGCGGAAGCCGAAGACGCGGCCGGTGAAGTAGCGCAGGCTGCCGTTGCGCCGCACCAGCTGCACGCACATCATCTTGCCCTGCACATCCTTGAGCGCCAGGTTCGGTTCATCGGACAAGAGTTCGACGATGAATTCGAAGGGGCGCGACAAGCTTTCGCGGGCCTCGATGGCGTTCACGAACAGGGCGGCGGCAGGGCCATCCTTGTCGGGGAACGATAAACGTAACAGACGGTCATGCTGGCGGCTGTTGATCAGCTCCAGTGCGCTTCGAAAACCTTCGCTCATACATTTCCTGTGGGACGATGCAACAGTGAACCTCGTGTGGGTCGGCACAAGACATGAACAATCCGGCTTTACCTTACTTGGCAAAAACGAAAGTATATAACATACTGATAATAGTAAAAAGGCATTGTGAACCAATACTCACAAGTCCGCGCCTTCATTCCGCGCGCGGCCTGCGACTGGGCGGTTAACGGAAAAAGGCAGCCGAAGCTGCCTTTTTGTCTGCTACAGAACGTCTTAACGCTTGTTACGGAAGCGCTGGATTGCTTGCAACTGCGCAATCGCCGCCGCCATTTCGGCTTGCGCCTTGGCGTAGTCGATCTTCGAGACTTGGTTGACCATTGCTTCTTCGGCCGCTTTTTTGGCGGCCAGTGCTTTTGCTTCGTCCAGGTCGCCACCGCGAATCGCGGTGTCTGCCAGCACGGTCACGCCGTTCGGCTGCACTTCCAGGATGCCGCCAGCGACGAAGACGAACTCTTCTTCGGCCTGGCCAGCCACCTTGATCCGTACCGCACCCGGCTTGATGCGCGTGATCAGCGGGGTGTGCTTGGGATAAATCCCCAGCTCGCCTGCTTCACCCGGCAACGCGACGAACTCGGCTTCGCCCGAAAAAATGCTGGCTTCGGCCGATACCACGTCAACGTGAAATGTGTTTGCCATGTGTGTCCTATCGGGTTCCGGCGCCACGCTGGTTCAGCGCGGCGCCCTGGCCTGTCTTAGTTGAGCTTCTTGGCTTTTTCGATTGCTTCTTCGATCGTGCCAACCATGTAGAACGCTTGCTCAGGCAGGTGATCCAGTTCGCCCGATGCGATCATCTTGAAGCCTTTGATCGTGTCTTTCAGCGAAACGTATTTGCCTGGGGAACCGGTAAACACTTCAGCAACGTGGAATGGCTGCGACAGGAAACGCTGCATCTTACGCGCGCGCGCCACCAGCAGTTTGTCTTCCGGTGCCAGCTCGTCCATGCCCAGAATCGCGATAATGTCGCGCAATTCCTTGTAGCGCTGCAGGGTGCCCTGAACGGCGCGCGCGGTGTCGTAGTGTTCCTGACCGACGACGAGCGGGTCCAGCTGGCGCGAGGTCGAGTCGAGCGGGTCGACCGCAGGGTAGATACCCAGCGAAGCGATGTCACGCGACAGGGCAACGGTCGAATCCAGGTGAGCAAAGGTGGTTGCCGGCGATGGATCGGTGTAATCATCCGCAGGGACGTACACGGCCTGGATCGAGGTGATCGAACCGGTCTTGGTCGAGGTGATGCGCTCTTGCAGACGGCCCATCTCTTCGGCCAGGGTCGGCTGGTAACCCACCGCGGAAGGCATACGGCCCAGCAGTGCGGATACTTCGGTACCGGCCAGGGTGAAGCGGTAGATGTTGTCCACGAAGAACAGAACGTCTTTGCCTTCGTCACGGAACGATTCAGCGATCGTCAGGCCGGTCAGCGCAACGCGCAGACGGTTACCTGGCGGTTCATTCATCTGACCGTAGACCATCGCCACTTTGGAGTTCTCCGGATTTTCCAGATCGACCACTTTGGCGTCAGCCATCTCGTGGTAGAAGTCGTTACCCTCGCGAGTACGCTCACCCACGCCGGCAAACACGGATACGCCCGAGTGTGCTTTTGCGATGTTGTTGATCAGTTCCATCATGTTCACGGTCTTGCCCACACCCGCACCGCCGAACAGACCGACTTTACCGCCTTTGGCGAACGGGCACACCAGGTCGATCACCTTGATGCCGGTTTCCAGCAGGTCTTGCGATGGCGACAGTTCGTCGTACGCAGGGGCCACGCGGTGGATCGATGCGGTTTGCTCGTGCGAGACAGGACCGCACTCGTCGATCGGGTTGCCCAGCACGTCCATAATACGGCCCAGGGTCGCTTTACCGACCGGTACCATGATTGGCTTGCCGGTGTTCTGGATTGCCATGCCGCGACGCAGACCGTCGGAGGTACCCAGTGCAATGGTACGGACAATGCCGTCGCCCAGCTGCTGTTGTACTTCCAGGGTCAGCTCGGAGCCTGCCATTTTCAGTGCGTCGAAAACCTTCGGCATTGCATTGCGTGGGAACTCAACGTCCACCACAGCGCCGATACACTGAACGATTTTGCCATCAGCCATGTTCGTTCCTTCAATAGTATTTAAATTCGGGTTTAGACCGCGGCCGCACCGGCGACGATCTCGGAGAGTTCTTTGGTAATCGCAGCCTGGCGGGTCTTGTTATAGATCAGCTTCAGGTCGCCGATGACGCTGCCGGCGTTGTCGCTTGCCGCTTTCATCGCCACCATCCGCGCCGATTGCTCGGACGCGAGGTTTTCGGCCACTGACTGATACACCAGCGCTTCCACATACCGCACCAGCAGTTCATCGATCACGGTCTGCGCTTCCGGCTCGTAGATGTAGTCCCATGCGTGACTGCTCTTGTCGCCTTCCAGCTTGTCGGCGGTCAGCGGCAGCAGCTGCTCGACCATCGGAATTTGCTTCATCGTGTTTACGAACTTGGTGTAGCAGATATAGACTGCGTCGAGCTCACCTTCCTCGTAGCGATCGAGCATGACCTTGATCGGCCCGATCAGCTTGTCGAGGTGAACGGTGTCACCGATCTGGATCGCATGCGACACGACCTTCACGCCAACGCGGTTCATAAAACCCAAACCCTTGTTGCCAATGGCAACCGCTTCAATCTTGTTGCCAGCCGTTTCCAGCTCGCGGGTTTTCTGCGTCAACAGACGCAGGATGTTGGTGTTCATGCCGCCGCACAGACCTTTATCGGTCGTGATGACGATGAAACCAACCGCCTTCGCTTTCACGTCCTTGCCTTGCGCCATGAACGGATGCGTGTATTCCGGATTCGCCGTAGCCAGATGCGAGGTGATGTTACGAATCTTGTCACTGTAAGGGCGGGCGGACCGCATCCGGTCCTGCGCCTTGCGCATTTTGGACGCGGCGACCATTTCCATCGCCTTCGTGATCTTCTTCGTATTCTCTACGCTCTTGATCTTGTTACGTATCTCTTTGCCTACTGCCATGAGTCCTTACTCCTTTTGATTCCAGCCGTTTAGCATGTTGAGGACCGACTTTCGCTACGCTCAAGTCCTTCCCACAACTTATTAATTCTTGAGGACCGACCTACGCTACGCGCAGGTCCGTCCCACAAGCGTTAATACGCGCCGGATTTCTTGAAGTCAGCAACAGCGGCGGACATGGCGGCTTCGCCATCCTTGTCCAGTTGCTTGGTTTCTTCGATCTTGGCCAGGAGAGCAGCTTGCTTGGTCTTCATGTAGCCGTGCAGACCGGCTTCGAACGCCAGCACTTTCTTCACTTCGACGTCATCGAAGAAGCCTTTGTTCACTGCGAACAGCGACACGGCCATCATCGAGATCGACAGTGGGGAATACTGAGCCTGCTTGAGCAGTTCGGTGACGCGCGCGCCACGGTCGAGCTGCTTGCGGGTCGATTCGTCCAGGTCGGAAGCGAACTGCGCGAACGCAGCCAGTTCACGGTACTGGGCCAAGTCGGTACGGATACCGCCGGACAGGTTTTTGATGACCTTGGTCTGAGCGGCGCCACCAACGCGCGACACCGAAATACCGGCGTTAATCGCAGGACGGATACCCGAGTTGAACAGCGAGGTGTCCAGGAAGATCTGGCCGTCGGTAATCGAAATCACGTTGGTTGGAACGAACGCCGAAACGTCGCCAGCCTGGGTTTCAATGATCGGCAGCGCGGTCAGGGAACCGGTCTTGCCTTTGACTTCGCCGTTGGTGAACTTCTCGACGTAGTCGGGGTTCACGCGTGCTGCGCGCTCGAGCAGGCGGCTGTGCAGGTAGAACACGTCGCCAGGGTAGGCTTCGCGGCCTGGTGGACGGCGCAGCAGCAGCGAGATCTGACGGTAAGCAACTGCTTGCTTGGACAGGTCATCGTAGACGATCAGTGCGTCTTCGCCGCGGTCACGGAAGTATTCGCCCATGGCGCAACCGGAGTACGCGGAAATGTATTGCATGGCAGCCGACTCGGAAGCCGATGCTGCGACGACGATGGTGTATTCCATCGCGCCGTGCGTCTCGAGCGAGCGCACGATGTTCTTGATGGTCGATGCCTTCTGGCCGATCGCGACGTAGATACACGTCATGTTCTGGCCCTTCTGGTTGATGATCGCATCGATCGCGACAGCCGATTTACCGGTCTGGCGGTCACCAATGATCAGCTCGCGCTGGCCACGGCCGATCGGTACCATCGAGTCGATCGACTTCAGGCCGGTCTGCATAGGCTGCGACACCGACTGACGGGCGATCACGCCCGGAGCGATTTTTTCGATTGGTGCGGTCAGCTTGGCGTTGACAGGACCCTTGCCGTCGATCGGCTGGCCCAGGGCGTTCACCACGCGGCCCTTGAGTTCAGGACCGATCGGCACTTCCAGGATGCGGCCGGTGGTCTTGACCGTGTCGCCTTCGGAGATGTGCTCGTAAGCACCCAGAATCACGGCGCCGACCGAGTCGCGCTCGAGGTTCATCGCCAGGCCAAAGGTGTTGCCCGGGAATTCCAGCATCTCGCCCTGCATCACGTCCGACAGGCCATGGATACGGCAGATACCGTCGGCTACGGAGATTACCGTGCCCTGATTGCGAATATCAGCCGAACCTTCGAGGCCTTGGATCCGGCTTTTGATCAGTTCGCTGATTTCAGATGAATTAAGTTGCATGCTAACTCCTAATAGTTTCTTGATGCGTAAGGCAAGGGCGTCTGCGCCGGCGTGCTGTGCGGGTCTATACGACGCGGTATTTACGAAGCCAGCGCAACATGCATCTGTTGCAGCTTGGCGCGTACCGAGGTATCGAGCACTTCATCACCGACGACCACGCGCACACCACCGATCAGCGAGGGATCCACTGTCACCGTTGGGTTGAGCTTGCGGCCAAATTTCTTTTCCAGCGTCGCGACCAGTTGCGCAACCTGTGGCTGGGCAATCTCGAAGGCGCTGGTGATGTTGGCGTCTGCGGCACCGGCATTCGTGTTCTTGAGCACCTGGAACTGGGCATAAATTTCCGGCAGCAGCGACACGCGGTGGTTTTCGACCAGCATGGCAACGAAGTTGTTCACTTCCGCGGTGACCGGCGACTTGAGCAGCGACACCACGGTCGCGGCAACGTCGGCGGCGACCACGTTCGGGTTGGCCGCGAAGGCCAGCACATCGTGGTGAGCGCCGAGCTGGGCCAGCTCGGACAACACTTCGGACCAGGCCGCCACGTCGCCTTGCTGGGCAACACGGTACAGGGCTTCGGCGTAAGGACGGGCGACGGTTGCGATCTCGGCCATGATTACAGCTCGACCGACAACTGCGACAGCAGGTCGGCGTGGGCCGCTGCGTTCACTTCGCGCTTGAGGATCTGCTCGGCGCCTTTGACGGCGAGGGCAGCGACCTGGCCGCGCAGTTCTTCGCGCGCACGGTTAACCTGTTGCTCGGCATCTGCCTTGGCGGATGCGATGATGCGGGCCGCTTCTTCAGCAGCTGCTTTCTTGGCATCGTCGAGGATCATGGCGGCGCGCTTGTCGGCGTCGCTGATGCGCTTTTGACCTTCGTCACGGGCAGCGGCCAGGTCTTTCTGGACTTGCTCGTGGGCTTTCTGCATTTCTTCCTTGCCGCGGTCAGCTGCGGCCAGGCCGTTCGAGATCCTCTGGATGCGCTCGTCGAGCGCTTTCATCAGTGGGGGCCACACGAATTTCATCGTGAAACCAGCCAGGATGAAGAAGACCACGAACTGGGCAAACAGGGTTGCGTTTAAGTTCACGGTGTTTTCCTTCTTACAAAAACGGATGCCGAACCCGGAAGGTTCGGCAATTCATAACCAGCGAAGTGCCGAACGAAAATTACTTCGGAACGAATGGGTTGGCGAATGCGAACAGCATTGCGATACCAACACCGATCAGGAACGCCGCATCGATCAGACCAGCCAGCAGGAACATTTTGGTTTGCAGGGTGTTCATCAGTTCAGGCTGACGAGCCGAAGCTTCGAGGTATTTGCCGCCCATGATAGCGATACCGATACAAGCGCCGATAGCGCCCAGACCGATGATCAAACCGCAAGCCAGAGCAACAAAAGAAAGGTCAGTCATGAGAGTTCCTTCAAAAAGTAAATTAAAAACTAGATTAAAAATTACAAACTTTGCCAACTACTACTATGTTTCGATTCTGTTCGAGCTGTGCCGATCAGTGGCCTTCATGCGCCTGGCCCAGGTATACCAGGGTCAGCATCATGAAAATGAACGCCTGCAGGAACACGATCAGGATGTGGAAAATAGCCCAGACCGAACCGGCGATGACGTGGCCGACAAAGCCGAACGTCGTAGCCATCGCACCCAACAAAGCGATCAACAGGAACAGCAGTTCGCCAGCAAACATGTTGCCGAACAGTCGCATGCCGAGCGACACGGTTTTTGCTGCGTACTCGATGATGTTCAACAGCAGGTTGAACGGCGCCATGGCAATGCCGAATGGCGCGGAAAACAGTTCGTGAATCCAGCCGCCGAAACCCTTGATCTTGATGCTGTAGTAGATCATCAGTGCGAACACGCCCAGGGCGATGCCCAGCGAGCCGTTCAGGTCGGCGGTCGGAACCACGCGGTGATACGGGAAGATATGTTCGATGCCGAACAACTTGAACATGGCGGAGAACATATCGACTGGCAAGAAGTCCAGCGAATTCATCAGTGCAACCCAGACGAACACGGTCAGTGCCAGCGGCGCGATGAAGCTGCGGTCGCCGTGCACGATGCCCTTGGCCTGGTTGTCGACCATCTCGAAGACCATTTCGACAGCCGCCTGGAAGCGGGTCGGCACGCCGGAGGTGGCCTTGCGGGCCGCCATCCACATGATCAGGCAGCCAAGAATACCCATGGCGATCGACCAGAACATGGTGTCCATATTGATAATGGAGAAATCGACCACACTTTCCTGATGCTTGGTCGAAAAATGACCCAGGTGGTGCTTGATGTATTCTGATGCGGTCGGCGCGTGTGCTGCGCCGGCTTCAAGTGTTGGACTCGTCATGTCAGTGCCTAAATATTAAGAATATGTAACTTTTCAGCGCCACGATGAAGCCGCCAATCATGGCGAACACATTCAAGTCGCGGTACAGCGAGAAGGTCGCGGCAATCAGCGCCACCGTCAAAGCAATCTTTATGAATTCCCAGATAAAAAACGATATCGGGTCGGCCCCACCTGGTTTTTTCGTATTGGCGAACAGGCGCAACGCGAACACGGCATTGGGCAAGACACAACACAATCCGCCGAACACCGCCGACAACATCGCAGCCCATCCCCCCAGAAGCGCGGCGATGAGGCCAGCAGCGACTGTTACCATCAATTGCAGGGAGACTAAGCGCAACATGTTGTATTCCTTGCGCCAGCCATATAAGTGCCGTGTTTCGGTGTCTGAATTATGTGAATCAGCGGGATTATAAGTGCTTATGCTGGCGTGCGTCAAACGTTGCTGCACTGTGAATGAACGCGAATGTGTTCAAAAACCACGCATTTTTAAGCAATTTGCACTAAACGGGGGCGAACTGGTCCTCCTTGCTAAAAGTTAACTAGAAGAAACGTCTTGCGTGATAATGGTCGGGCGAGCGGTCGGTTCGGCTGATTTCTGGCTGCTGGCGCGGGGTACAGTTATATCGTAGGCGGGAGGTGGGGAGGGGGCAATTACCTGGGAGGTTATAAGCACGTCGTTCCTGGCATTGCCAGAAACGACGCGGGCCTTACGCGCGCAAACGCGCCAGTACACCGTCCAAAATATCGAGATCGGCAAAATCGATGATCATTTGGCCGCGACCCTTCGGTCCCATCTTGAACAAGACCGGCGTGGCCAGCTTGTCGGACAGCTCTTCTTCCAGCCGGGTGATATCCCCCGATTTTTCCTTCTGGCGCGCGCTGCTCGGGTTGCTCTGCTCTTCCAGCTCCCTGGCCACCAGCTTTTCCGTTTCGCGTACCGACAGGCGTTTCGCCACCACCAGGTTGGCCAGGCTGATCTGGCTGGCCGAGTCCACCGCCAGCAGCGCGCGCGCGTGCCCCATGTCGACGTCGCCCGCCATCAGCATGGTTTGCACGGGCGCCGCCAGATTCATCAGGCGCAGCAAGTTCGACACCGCGCTGCGCGAGCGTCCTACCGCCGTGGCCGCCTGCTCGTGCGTGAAATTGAAATCGGAGATCAGGCGGTGAATGCCCTGCGCCTCTTCCAGCGGATTGAGATCCTCGCGCTGGATGTTTTCGATCAGCGCCATCGCCGCGGCGGCCTGGTCGTCCACGTCGCGCACCAGCACCGGAATCTCGTTCAGCCCGGCCAGCTGCGCCGCGCGGAAGCGCCGTTCGCCGGCGATGATCTCGTAGCGCACCGCGCCGGTCAGGGTGTCCTGGCCGATCGGGCGCACCAGCACCGGCTGCATGATGCCCTGGGTTTTGATCGACGCGGCCAGTTCGTTGAGCGCGCCTTCGTCCATGCGCGTGCGCGGCTGGTATTTACCGGGCTGCATCTGGTGCACCGCCAGGACGGACGGCGTGTCGGGCTTGGCGAGCTCGCCATCGCCGCCCAGCAGCGCGTCGAGCCCGCGACCGAGCCCTTTGAGTTTTTTGGTTGCCATAATTCGTGAATGCCTTCGTTTACATTGTTTTGATGCGTTCGACCATCTCGGCGCCAAAGGCGATGTAGGCCTGCGCCCCTTTCGAGGATGGATCGAACACCACGCCCGGCACGCCGTACGACGGCGCCTCGGCCAGGCGCACGTTGCGCGGGATGATGGTGTTGAAGACCTTGTCGCCGAAGTGCTGCTCCAGCTGGGCCGACACCTGCTGCGACAAGGTCATGCGCGGATCGAACATCACCCGCAACAGGCCGATGATCTTCAGATCGGTGTTCAGGTTGGCGTGCACCTTCTTGATGGTGTTGACCAGATCCGACAAGCCTTCCAGCGCGTAGTACTCGCACTGCATCGGGATGATCACGCCGTGCGCGGCGCACAGGCCGTTCAGGGTCAGCATCGACAGGGCCGGCGGGCAGTCGATCAGGATGAAGTCGTATTCCTTGTCGACCGACGCCAGCGCATCCTTCAGGCGCCGCTCGCGGTTTTCCAGCTCGACCATTTCCACTTCGGCGCCGGCCAGTTCGCGGTTCGAGGGCAGCACGTCGAAGCGCCCCGCTTCCGAGCGCGTGCGCGCCGTGCTCACGTCGGCCTCGCCCAGCAGCACTTCATAGGTCGATGCCTTCAGGCCGGCCTTGTTGATGCCGGCGCCCATGGTCGCGTTGCCCTGCGGGTCCAGGTCGACAAGCAGCACGCGCTGATCCAGTTTGGCCAGGCCCGCTGACAGGTTAACGCTGGTGGTGGTCTTGCCTACGCCGCCCTTTTGATTTGCAACGCAAAATATTTTCGCCATGTATGCTCTTATGATAGTTTTGATGCAAACGATTTATACTGTTTTAATCGTATAAACCATTTATTCGATTTATATGGTTTTAACGATATAAATCGTTTATTTGATTTATACTGTTTATTGGTTCTTTTCGATGAAGACGAGGTGGCGCTCCGCCTGCAGCCCTGGAACCTGGATAGCCCGCAATTCGCTCACTTTCCAGTCGCTCGGAAGCCGTTCCTGTTCGTCCGCCGGCGCCGTGCCTTTCAGGGCGATGAATTTGCCGCCCTCTGCCAGCAGGTGTCCCGACCAGTTGACGAAGTCGGACAGGTCGGCGAAAGCGCGCGAGGTAATCACGTCGAATTTGTGCGGCACCTGCAGCTGCTCCACGCGCGCCGTGTGCACGGTGACGTTGGCCAGGCCCAGTTCGGCCTTCACTTGCGTGAGGAAGGCGGTTTTCTTGTGGACGGTGTCGATCAGGGCCACTTTCATGCCGGGCCGGGCGATGGCGAGCACGATGCCGGGCAAGCCGCCCCCTGCTCCCACATCGAGCACGCTGACGGCGCCCTCGAAGGCCGACACCGCGGCCAGCGAATCGAGCGCATGGTGCGTCACCATCTGCATGGGATCGCGCACCGAGGTCAGGTTGTACACAGAATTCCACTTGTGCAGCAGCGCCAGATAGTCGAGCAACTGCACGTGCTGCTGTTCGTTCAAGTCCAGCTTAAGTTCTTTGATGCCATCGGCCAGCACTGGCGCAATGGCGTTACGGTCGAAAAACTTCATCCTGCCAGCTCCTCGTTGAGGGTGGCAAAGCCTTTGGCGCCACGTTTTTTCAGATGCACCAGCAGCAGCGAGATCGCCGCTGGCGTCACGCCCGAGATGCGCGACGCCTGGCCGAGCGTTTCAGGACGCTGCTTGTCGAGCTTCTGGCGCACCTCGATCGACAGCGCGCTGATGTCGAGGTAGTCGAATCCGGCCGGCAGCTTGAGGTTTTCGTAGTGGTCGTGACGCTCCACTTCCTTGGCCTGGCGGTCGATATAGCCGGCGTATTTGAGCTGGATTTCGACCTGTTCCTTGACCGCGGGGTCTTCCACGCCCGGACCGGCCAGCACCTGGCCGTCCATGCCTGACAGGCCCATCAGCTTCTCGTAGTCCACACCGGGGCGGCGCAGCAGGTCGGCCAGCGAGTATTCGCGCTCGATGGCCTGGCCGATCACGCGTTCCGACTCGGCGCTGGCGAGGATGCGCGGGTTCACCCACGTCGTGCGCAGGCGCTCCAGTTCCACGGCGACGGCTTCGCGCTTGCGCTCGAAAGCCTCCCACTGGACGTCGCCCACACAGCCGAGCTTGCGGCCGATGTCGGTCAGGCGCATGTCGGCATTGTCCTCACGCAGGCTCAGGCGAAACTCCGCGCGGCTCGTGAACATGCGGTACGGCTCGGCCACGCCCTGGGTGGTCAGGTCGTCGACCAGCACGCCAAGGTAGGCTTCGGAACGGCCCGGAACCCAGGCCTCGCTGCCCTTGGTCAGCAGCGCCGCGTTGATACCGGCCAGCATGCCCTGCGCCGCCGCTTCTTCGTAGCCGGTGGTGCCATTGATCTGGCCGGCGAAGAACAAGCCCTGCACGGCCTTGGTTTCGAGCGAGGTTTTCAGGCCGCGCGGGTCGAAATAATCGTATTCGATGGCATAGCCCGGACGCAGGATGAAGGCGTTTTCCATACCCTTCATCGAACGCACCAGGGCGATTTGCACGTCGAACGGCAGGCTGGTCGAGATGCCGTTTGGATAGAATTCGTTGGTCGTCAAGCCTTCCGGCTCGAGGAAAATCTGGTGCGATTCCTTGCCGGAGAAGCGGTGAATCTTGTCTTCGATCGACGGGCAGTAGCGCGGACCGACGCCTTCGATGACGCCGGTGTACATCGGGCTGCGGTCCAGGCCGGCGCGGATGATGTCGTGCGTCTGCGCATTCGTGTGCGTAACCCAGCACGGCACCTGGCGCGGGTGCATGGCGGTGTTCCCCATGACCGAGAACACGGGCACCGGATCGAGGTCGCCCGGCTGCTCGGACATCTGCGAAAAGTCGATGCTGCGGCCATCGATGCGCGGCGGCGTGCCGGTCTTCAGGCGCCCTTGCGGCAGCTTCATTTCCTTCAGGCGCGCCGACAGCGAGATCGCCGGCGGATCGCCGGCGCGGCCGGCCGAATAGTTTTGCAGGCCGACGTGAATCTTCCCATCGAGGAAAGTGCCGGCCGTCAGCACCACCGCGCGGGCGCGGAACTTGATGCCGATTTGCGTCACGGCGCCGACCACGCGGTCTCCTTCGAGCATCAGGTCGTCGACCGCTTGCTGGAACAGCCACAGATTCGGCTGGTTTTCCAGGCGCGAACGGATGGCTTGCTTGTACAGGATACGGTCGGCTTGAGCGCGGGTAGCGCGTACAGCCGGGCCCTTGGACGAGTTAAGGATACGAAACTGGATACCGGATTCGTCCGTGGCGATCGCCATCGCGCCGCCCATGGCGTCGACTTCCTTGACCAGGTGACCCTTGCCAATGCCGCCGATGGACGGGTTGCAGGACATCTGGCCGAGGGTTTCGATGTTATGGGTGAGCAGCAAAGTCTTCTGGCCCATGCGGGCAGAAGCGAGCGCAGCCTCGGTGCCGGCATGGCCGCCGCCGACGACGATGACGTCGAATTCAGTTGGAAATAGCATGATGGAGTGTGGAGCGAGGGATATGAGGCCCGATTATAGAGTCTTTTCGGACCCTCGACTCTTTTGCACCCAGAATCACCGTTTTTTACACAACGGAATGTTTCACGTGGAACGTCGAATTTGACGAACGCGCATTGTTTCACGTGGAACGTCAGTCAACCCCTCCACGCTGTTCCACGTGGAACATCTACCACTTCACAATGGCGTCGTAGCTCGTCTTCACGATCAGCAAGCTGACCACGACAAGGAACAGCTTGCGCACGAACGCACTGCCGTGCTTGATCGCCAGCTTGGTGCCGACCAGGGAACCTGCAACCTGGCACGCCGCCATGAGCAAGCCCAACTGCCAAAGGACATGACCGCTGTAGCCGAACCACATCAGCGCAGACAGGTTGCACGCCACATTGACCACCTTGGCGGCAGCCGAGGCGCTGAGGAAATCGAAGCCGAAAAAGCGCACATACAGAAACAGCAGGAAGCTCCCGGTACCGGGACCGAAGAAGCCATCGTAGAACCCGATCGCGGCACCGATGCCCACAGCCACCCAACGCTCGGTCGCGCCGCTGTGCAGCGGCGCGTGGACGCTGCCGAAATCCTTTTTACGGAAGGTGTAGACCGCCACCGCGACCAGCACGAACGGCAGCAGGGTGCGCACGAAATCGGCCGGGACCTTGGTCACCGTGTAAGCGCCGGCGAATGACAGCAGCAAGGCCGATACCGCCGCCGGCGCCGCCGCGCTCCATGCCACCCTCACCTTGCGCGCGTAATTGACGGCCGCCGCGCCGGTACCGAAGATGCCCGCGAACTTGCTCGTGCCCAGCAAGGTCGCCGGTATTTCACGTGGAAACACCGAAAACAGCACCGGCACCTGGATCAATCCGCCTCCGCCAACAACAGCATCTACCAAGCCGGCGAGGAAGGCCGCGCATCCGAGTAAGGCGAAATCGATCATGAATTTTCCAGGGAATATGGACTGAACAGCACAGCCAGATATTGTACGGAAGAAATCTGATCGACGTTTCGCCCCGCCATTTTCCTGCCGGTGACGATGATAGTGTAAGCTTTTGACATCCCCCATCGACCTGCAGGTGCACAATGACCCAGTCCGCCGAGTTCAGTTTCAGTACCGTCCCCCACCTTATTTCCGCCCCCGGCGCCAGCAGCCGGCTGGGTACGCTGGTCGCCAGTCACTTCCCTGGCGCCCGCCGCGCGCTGATCGTCACCGACCCCGGCTTTCTTGCCACCGGCCTGGTGGACGCGCCATGCCGCTCGCTTGAACAGGCAGGCCTTGCCGTTCACGTCTGGTCGGATGTGGTGGCCGATCCGCCGGAGCCGGTGGTACTGCAGGCGGTGGAGGTGGCGCGCCAGCACGGCGCCGACCTCGTCATCGGCCTCGGTGGCGGCAGTTCGATGGATGTGGCAAAGCTGATTGCGGTGCTGGCCGCCAGCGACCAGCCGCTCAGCCAGATCTACGGCATCGGCAATGTGCGCGGCACGCGCCTGCCGCTGGTACAGATTCCGACCACGGCAGGCACCGGATCGGAAGTGACCAACATCGCCATCGTCACCACCGGCGCGACCACCAAGATGGGCGTGGTCGCGCCCCAGCTGTATGCGGACCTGGCGATCCTGGACGCGCAACTGACGCTGGGCCTGCCGCCCATGGTGACAGCCGCGACCGGCATCGATGCGATGGTGCACGCCATCGAAGCCTTCACCAGCAAGCACAAAAAGAACCCGCTGTCGGATAACCTGGCGCGCCAGGCGCTGTCGCTACTGTCGCGCAACCTGCTGCGTGCCTGCGAACACGGTGCCGACCTGGAGGCGCGCCAGGCCATGCTGCTCGGTGCCTGCCTCGCCGGCCAGGCATTTTCCAACGCGCCCGTGGCGGCAGTGCACGCCCTCGCCTATCCGATTGGGGGCATATTTCACGTGCCACATGGTTTGTCCAACTCGCTGGTGCTGCCGCATGTGCTGCGCTTTAACCTGTCGCATGCGAGCGCGCATTATGCCGAGCTGGCCGACATCATCGATCCGGGCGTGAGCGGCAGCGAGGAAGCACGCGCCAATGCGCTGGTCAATGCGATGGAACAGATTGCGGTCAAGACCGGCATCCAGACCACGCTGCGCCAGGTCGGCGTGACCGAATCCGATATCGACAAGCTGGCCGACGATGCGATGCTGCAGACCCGCCTGCTCGGCAATAATCCTCGCGAGCTCACGCGCGAAGATGTCCACAGCATCTACAGCGCAGCCTACTGAACGCTAGCTCATCACGGCGCCGCCGTCGACGTTGAGCGTCTGGGCCGTGATGTAGGCCGACTCGTCGCTGGCCAGGAAAATCGCCGCGCCCGCCAGGTCGCCCGGCGTTCCCATGCGTCCGAGCGGCACCGCCAGCCCGACTGCCCTCTTCTTCTCACCCGGCTGCAACTGTTCGTAACGCGCGAACAGGGCATCCACATGGTCCCACATGGGCGTATCGACTACTCCCGGCGAGATGGCGTTGACGCGGATGCCGTGCGGCGCCATCGCCAGCGCGGCCGACTGGGTGTAACTGATCACCGCCGCCTTGCTGGCGCAGTAGTGCGCCACCAGCGCTTCGCCGCGGCGTCCGGCCTGGGACGCCAGATTGATGATCGCGCCGGTCCGGCCCGCATCCACCATTGCCCGCAGCACCTGCTGCATCACGAGAAACATGCCTTTGACGTTGACGTCGAAGATGCGCTCGTACATCGCCAGGTCGGACTCCAGCAACGGCGCCATGTCGAACACGGCCGCATTGTTGAACAGGATGTCGACGGGACCGAAGCGCTCATTGGCCGCCGCCAGCATGGTGCCCACCGCGCCGGCGTCGCGCACGTCGGCGCCCAGGTAGTGCAGCTGTTCCGGGTAGCGCGCCATCAGCGGCGCCAGCGCTGCCGGCGGCGTGGGGGCCAGGTCGACCACGCTGCAGCGCGCTCCTTCCGTCAGGTAGGCCTCGGCCACGGCCAGTCCGATGCCGCCGCCGGCCCCGGTCAGCAGGGCGTGCCTGGATGCGAGCCGGTTCATGCTTGCGCGCTGCTTGGACATCATCAATCTCCTTGGGTGTGGGTCGTGCTGAAAAGTCTAGCAACGATCACGCGGCAGGCCTGATACGGCGTACGCAATAGTCGATACTATTATCCAAGCCGCATTGGCAGCCCATACAGAGGCAGGCATGCCAGCGCCGGGTGCAAAAAAGTATCGACACTAGGTGTTGCAGTATCAGAAAGTATCGGAGCCCGGTGCTACATTCTGTACACGGTGCAAACCTTGCATTGAATAAAACTAAAAAATCTGGAGACGACAGCATGAAACGTATCGCAAGCAGTGCCTTGTGCACGGCCCTGTCCACGGCCCTCTATTGTGTCAGCAGCGCATCCCTGGCAGCCACCAATCTGGTCATCGCCACCGTCAACAATGGCCACATGATCGAGATGCAAAAGATGGGCAAGTTCTTCGAGCAGGCCAATCCCGATATCAAACTGAAATGGGTCACCCTGGAGGAAGGGGTGTTGCGCCAGCGCATGACCACCGACATCGCCACCAAGGGCGGCCAGTTCGACGTGATGACCATCGGCATGTACGAAACGCCGATCTGGGCCAAAAAAGACTGGCTGATGCCGCTCAAACCGGACGCAACGTACGATATCGACGACCTGCTGCCCTCGATTCGCGACGGCCTGTCGCTGAACGGCAAGCTGTACGCCGCGCCGTTCTACGGCGAAAGCTCGATGATCATGTACCGCAGCGACCTGGTCAAAAAAGCCGGCATGAGCATCGAAGACCGCCCGAGCTGGGCCCACATTCGCGCCGTGGCCGCCAAGATCCACGACCCGGCCAAGGGCGTGTACGGCATCTGCCTGCGCGGAAAACCGGGCTGGGGCGACAACATGGCGCTGATCACCACCATGGCCAATTCCTTCGGCGGCCAACTGTTCGACATGAAGTGGCAGCCGCAGTTCACCAGCAAACCATGGAAGGACGCCGTCACCACCTACGTCGACCTGCTCAAGAACTTCGGTCCGCCGGGCTCGTCCTCGAACAGCTTCAATGAAATCCTGGCGCTGTACAACGAAGGCAAGTGCGGCATCTGGATCGACGCCACCATCGCCGCGTCCTTCGTCACCGATCCGAAGCAGAGCAAGGTGGCCGACAAGGTCGCGTTCGCGCAGTCGCCCATCGCCACGACCGAGCGCGGCGCCAACTGGCTGTGGGCCTGGTCGCTGGCCATCCCAAAAAGCTCGAAACAGCCCGAGGCGGCGCAAAAGTTCATCAACTGGGCTACCTCGAAGGAGTACATCAAACTGGTCGCCAAAGAGGCCGGCTGGGCCAGCGTGCCGACCGGCACCCGCAAGTCGACCTACGCGTCGCCCGAGTTCATGAAAGCCGCCAAATTCGCGGCCGCCGAGGGCACGGCGATTGCCACCAGCCGTCCGAACCAGAGCACCTTGCCGCCGTCGCCGTACGTCGGCGTGCAGTACGCTGCGATCCCGGAATTCCAGACCATCGGCGTGGGGGCGGGCCAGCAGATGAGCGCAGCCCTGCTGGGCAAGGTCACGGTCGACCAGGCGCTGGCGGTCACCCAGCAGGCGGCCGAGCGCGAGATGCGCAAGGGCGGCTACTACAAGTAGTTCATTCCACGCTTGCGTTTTCAGTCGCCGCTGCGCCCGCGCGCAAGCGGCGTTCCTTTGTCGCACCTGGGAACTTTATGACACGACTCCTGCCCCGGACCTTGCTGACCCCTGCGGTGCTCGCCATCGCCATCATCTCCATCGTCCCGCTGTTGATCACCCTGTACTACTCCTTCGTCCGCTACAGCATGCTCGCGCCCGGCGAACATGACTTCCACGGGCTGGCCAACTTTCACTTCTTCTTCACCGATGGCGCCTTCTTGCCGGCGTTGAAAAACACCTTTGTCCTGATGTTTTCCGTCATGGCGATCACGGTCGTGCTGGGCATTGCGCTGGGTCTGCTGATCAACGACGCCTTTCCCGGCCGCGCCGTCGTGCGCGTGCTGCTGATATCGCCGTTCCTGGTGATGCCGGCGGTGAACGCGCTGATGTGGAAGAACATGCTGCTCAATCCCATCTACGGCCTGTTCGCGCACGTCAGCATCTTCTTCGGCGCCACGCCCATCGACTGGCTGTCCGAATACCCGCTGCTGTCGATCGTGATGATGGTGTCCTGGCAGTGGCTCCCATTCGCCTGCCTGATCTTCATGACGGCGCTGCAATCGATGGACAAGGAACAGCTGGAGGCGGCCGGCATGGACGGCGCCAACTACCTGCAGCAGCTGCGCTACCTGTACCTGCCGCATCTGGGACGCGCGGTGTCGGTGGTGCTGATGATCGAAATGATCTTCCTGCTGTCGGTGTTCGCCGAGATCTTCACCACCACCGGCGGTGGCCCCGGCTTCGAGACGACCACCATCACCTTCATGATCTATCAGCAAGCCTTGCAGTCCTACGATATTGGCGCGGCGTCGGCCGGCGCCCTGTTCGCGGTGCTGCTGGCGAACATCGCGGCCTTCTTCCTGATGCGCGTCATCGGCAAGAACCTGGCGAAATAGGGAGACACCGATGAACAACAAACTCGCACTGCACACCCGCACGGCCGCCGCCTGGTTTTTCGCGCTGCTGCTGTTCTTCCCGATCTTCTGGCTCGGCCTGATGGCCTTCAAGACCGAGGCCCAGGCCATCGCCACGCCGCCGCTGATGTTCTTCGAGCCGACCCTGCAAAGCTTCCAGGAAGTGATGGCGCGCGACCACTACGCCGGCTACGCGTTCAATTCGCTCATCACCAGCGTGCTCTCGACCGCGTTCGGGCTGGCGATTGCGATTCCGGCGGCATACTCGATGGCGTTCTTTCCGACCGGCGGCACCGTCGGCCTGCTCAAGTTCATTCTCAGCTCGCGCTACATGCCGGGCGTCGGCGCGCTGATGCCGATCTACGTCTCCTTCCAGTATGCCGGCCTGCTCGATACGCGCGTCGGCCTGACGATCATGTTCATGCTCATGAACCTGCCGATCATGATCTGGCTGCTCTACACCAGCCTGCGCGAGCTGCCGCGCGACATCCTGGAGGCGGCGCGCATGGACGGCGCCACCGTCTTCCACGAGTTCCGCTACATCGTGCTGCCGCTGTCGGTGGGCGGCATCGCCTCGACCGCGCTGGTGTGCATGGTGTGGGCCTGGAACGAATCGTTCTGGTCGCTCAACCTGGGCGCCTCGAATGCCGGCACCCTGGCCTGGCTGATCGCCTCCTATTCCAGCCCGGAGGGGCTGTTCTGGGCCAAGCTCTCGGCCGCTTCCCTGATGGCGATCGCGCCGATCATGGCGCTGGGCTGGTTCTGCCAGAAGCAGCTGGTGCAAGGCATGACATTCGGCGCGGTCAAATAAGACAACCATAGGACATCAAGATCATGGCTTACCTTCAACTGAAAAACATCGAGAAATTCTTCGGCGAGCACCACGCCATCAAGGGCATCGACCTGGAGATTGAAAAGGGCGAGTTCGTCGTCTTCGTCGGCCCGTCGGGCTGCGGAAAGTCGACCCTGCTGCGCCTGATCGCGGGCCTGGAGCCCATCGACAAGGGCAGCCTGCACCTGGACGGGCGCGATATCACGGCCCTGCCCTCGTCCAAACGCGACCTGGCGATGGTGTTCCAGTCGTACGCCCTGTATCCGCACATGACGGTATTCCAGAACATGTCGTTCGCGCTGAAACTGGCCGGCGTGCCGCCCGCCGCGATCCGCACCAAGGTCGACAAGGCGGCCGCGATTCTCAACCTGGGCGAGTACCTCGAACGCAAGCCCAAGGAGCTGTCCGGAGGCCAGCGCCAGCGCGTCGCCATCGGCCGCGCAATCGTGCGCGACCCGAAGGTATTCCTGTTCGACGAACCGCTGTCGAACCTGGACGCGGCCCTGCGCGTGCAGACCCGCATCGAAATCGCCAAGCTGCACCGCGAGCTGGGCGCCACCACCATCTACGTGACGCACGACCAGGTCGAGGCGATGACGCTGGCCGACCGCGTGGTGGTGCTGCGCGACGGCCGCATCGAGCAGCATGGCTCGCCGCTCGCGCTGTACGACCGGCCGGCCAACCGCTTCGTGGCGCAGTTCATCGGCACCCCGAGCATGAACGTGGTCCCGGCGGCGGGCTTGCCGCGCCTGGCCGCAGGCGTGACCCCGAGCGACGGCTTTGTCGGCATCCGTCCCGAGCATGTGCATGTGCTGGACGCGGCGCAACCGGACAGCCTGCCCGCCACGGTCGACATGGTCGAATCGCTCGGTGTCGAAACGCTGGTCTACGCGCGCCTCGAGAATAACGTGCAGGTGGTCGCGCGCGGCAGCGAGCGCATTGCCCTGCAGCCTGGTGCGCGCACCCACCTGGCATTCGAGCACGGCTTCGTGCACCACTTCGACAAGCTTGGTTCCACGTGCGGTACGCCCGCACAGGGAGCGCAATGATGGCGATAGCATTGAACAACGCCGCGCTCGACCACCTGCCGCCGCACATACCCGGTCCCGGCTACGACCGCAGCATCCCGGCGCGCAGCATCGTGCACATCGGCGTAGGCGGTTTTTTCCGCTCGCATCAGGCGCTCTATCTGGACGACCTGCTGCGCCTGCCCGGCCACGCGCAGTGGGGATACTGCGGCGTCGGATTGCTGGCGCACGATGCCGCGATGCGCGACGCCATGCAGGCCCAGGATTGCCTGTACACCCTGGTCGAGCGCAGCGCCCACGGCGACACGGCGCGCGTGGTCGGCTCGCTGCTGCAATTCCTGTACGCGCCGGACGATCCGCAGGCGGTGCTGGAAAAGCTGGCCGATCCCGGCACCCGCATCGTGTCGCTCACGATCACCGAAGGCGGCTACTACGTCAACCAGGGCGACGGCAGCTTCGACGCCAGCCATCCCGACATCGTGCACGACCTGGCCCACCCGCACACGCCGCGCTGCTGCTTCGGCTACCTGGCCGAGGCGCTGGCACGGCGCCGCGAGCGTGGACTGGCGCCGTTCACGGTGATGTCCTGCGATAACCTGCAAAGCAACGGTGACGTCGCCCGCGCGATGCTGCTGGCCTTTACAAAGCTGCGCGATCCCGCTTTGAGCGCATGGCTGGCCGAGCACTGCGCCTTCCCCAACAGCATGGTCGACCGCATCACGCCCGCCACGACCGACGAACACCGCCTGCTGCTGCGCGAGCAGTTCGGGCTGGTCGACGCCTGGCCGGTGATGGCGGAGCCCTTCAAAAGCTGGGTCATCGAAGACCATTTTCCGGGCGGGCGCCCGGCCTGGGAGCTGGTCGGCGCGCACATGACGCACGACGTGCTGCCCTACGAAAAAATGAAGCTGCGCCTGCTCAACGCCGGCCACCAGTCGCTGTGCTACATCGGCATGTTGCTCGGCTACGAATACGCGCACGAAGCGATGGCGGACGCCGATATCCGCCAGCTGTTTTCAAGCATGATGGACATCGAAGTCACGCCGCTGCTGCCGGTGGTGGACGGCATCGACCTCACCGACTACAAGCGCACCCTGATCGAACGCTTCGCCAATCCGGCCGTCGGCGACCAGCTTCTGCGCATCGGTACCGACGGTTCGGCGCGCATGCCCAAATTCGTGCTGCCATCGGTGCGCGACCAGCTTGAACGCGGCGGTCCGATCGACCTCCTCAGCTTTACCGTGGCGTGCTGGTTCCGCTACCTGAACGGCAGCGACGAACAGGGCCGGCCGCTGACCTTGATCGACCCGCTGGCTGCGCAGTTGCGCGAGCTGGCGCAGCGCGGCGGCGCCAATCCGGGCGCGCTGCTGTCGCTGCGCGAGCTGTTCGGCGAATTAAGCGACGCGCCGCGCTTCGTCGCCGCAGTCGCCGATGCGCTGGCGCGGCTGTACCGGGACGGCGCGCGCGCGGCACTGTTGCACTTGCTGGCAAAGGCAAAGTGAACGACCATGGGCAAGCCATAAAACGACGGGGACGACAGGATGACGATTTTGCCTCAGATGCGCCACGTGGAACCGCAGCGCTTCCAGCCCAAGCCGCCCGAACTCGAACGCGAAAACTACGACGGCATCGTCCACTACATCGAGCACGGCTATCCCAGCCCGCGCGTGCGCTGGCACTGCCACGACGAGTACGAGCTGCATCTGATCGTGTCCACCAGCGGCAAGCTGTTCGTGGGCGACTACATCGGCGAATTCTCGCCCGGCCACCTGGTGCTGACCGGGCCGCGCCTGCCGCATAACTGGATATCGAGCAGCGTGCCCGAAGAAGGCGTCCTGTTGCGCGACATGATCCTGCAGTTCGCCCACGATCCGCTGGAGCAGGCCGCCCGGCTGATCCCGGAACTGCGCGAGTTGCTGCCCCTGCTGGAACGTTCGATCTACGGCATTGAGTTTCTCGACATCGGCGCCGAGGCCGAACAGGATTTCCTGCGTATTCGCGGCAGCGGCGGTGCCGAGCGCTTCGGCCACTTCGTGAACTTCATGTGCCGTCTCGCACGCAACAACAATTACCGCCTGCTGTCGAGCGCGACCATGCGCTCGTATGATGACGAGGGCACCCTGGCCAAGGTCAACGCGGTACTGAGCTACATCACCGACAACTACCGTGACCCGATCTCGGCCGAGGCGGTGGCGGATCAGCTCGGCATGTCGCTGAGTAAATTCTCACGCTTCTTCCGCAAGACCACGGGAAACAGTTTCACCGACTTCGTCACCCGGCTGCGCGTGAACAAGGCGTGCCAGTTGCTGATGAACACCGACCAGTACGTCACCAATGTCTGTTACGACGTCGGTTTCCAGAATGTGGCCAATTTCAACCGGCGCTTCTTGCAGATCAAGGGCGTGACGCCGAAGGAGTTCCGGCGCCAGGCGGGCGGGCGCTTTGGTGCTGGCAGTGCCGGCAGTGCCGGTGCATCCGTGGCGGCGGGCGACTCCGCCGGCTAGGTCCGGCTTCTATGTGGCCGGATGCTGGTAGCGGTATTCCTGCGTCCGGCCACCATAGCCGTAGGCGGCCGCGCGCACGTCGTCGACGTAGATATAGCTTTCCTCGTGCAACTCGCCGAGCAGCGTGCCGAAGCCAGCGAACACCTCGGCGATGTAGGCGGCCTTTTCATCCTTGCTGTTGGTCTCGTCGGTGACCTTGATGTCGACATAGACACTGTGCTTGCGTTGCTCGCTCAGGGACTGGCCGCCGACGATCCAGCAGTCCGGGTCGACGAAATCGATGGCAATGGAAATGAGCTCCCTCTTCTTCCTGAGGATGCCGATCGTCTTGTCGAGAACCAGGTCGGCAATCTGACGGGTCATGTCGGGGGATTTCGCGGCACTGACTTTGACATTAATAATAGGCATTTACGTCTCCATTGGTTAGCTATGCAACTATTTGGGTAAAAAAAATCACACCACTGCCGCGCGCGCCTGCTTGAGCGAACCGACGATGGCGGCAAACTGTTCCGGTTCGAGGAGCTGCTTCAGGCGCGCGGTGACGGCCCCGCTTGCCGCGTTGAGGTCATCATGCATGGCCAGCGCACCGGGTTCCGGAAACACCGCGCATTCACGGCCGTCCCCGCCGGTGGCGCGGCGGTCGATCAGCTGCAGCTTTTGCAAGCCGTCGAGCGAGCGCGTCGCTGTGGGGCGGCTGATCACCAGTTCCCTGGCCAGTTCACTTTGCAGCAAGCCCGGCCGCGCCAGGATCGCGCGCAGCATGAACGCCTGCGATGGCGTCAGGCCGAACGGCTTGAACGCGCGCGTCCACTCGCGCTCCAGAACCCGGGCCAGCGCAGTCGTATTGAAATAGAGGCAGTGATCAAACATGCATCCACTGTAGCCGATGATAGTTCGCTATGCAACCAGTTTATGGAATTGTTTCACGTGAAGCAATTTGAACACCCGCCTGCTCTGCTTTCAGAAACTTCAGTATCGACGCATTGACCTGGGGAGCCGCTTCGAGCTGAAGCCAGTGACCGGCCTTTTCGATGCGTTCGTACTGGAAGCTATCGCCGACATACTTCTCGGAACCACGCATTTGCGCTTCAGTCAGCGCGACATCGCCCGCGCTCCAGATGCCCAGCACAGGAATCTTTACGGTAGGCCAGGTGCTCGCGTTGAACATTTTCAGATTGGCGCGGTAATAGTTCAGGGCGGCGGTCAGACGGCCGGGCCGGTCGAGATGGTTACGCCATTCCTCGAAATGACGCGGCGTACTCGCCAGGCCGCGCAATGCATGCCAGTCGAACGCCTTGATGAGCGACTCGGCGATACCGCGCAGCTGGAATACCAGCACGTAGTAGCCTTTGAGCAGCTGCAGCGGCCCGCCGTCGGTGTAGGCAGCCGGATGCCCTACCGACAGCGCCACGAAGCGTTCCACGCGCTCTGGTGCGTACATGCAGAGGTTCCAGCCGACCACCGATCCCCAATCGTGGCCGATCAGCAGCGCCCGTTCGACTCCGAGCGCATCGAGCAAGGCCACCATGTCGGCGCGCAGCACCTCCATGGCGTAGGCGTCCTCGCTGGCGGGCGCTTCGGTCTTGCCGTAACCGCGCAGGTCCGGCGCGATGACGCGATAGCCGGCGGCGACCAGCGCGTCGATCTGCAAGCGCCAGACCGCATGCGTATCGGGAAAGCCATGCAGCAAGAGCACGGCCGGCCCCTCCCCTTCGGTCACGACGTGCATCGCAATGCCATTCACGGTCAGTGTCTGTTCCATCGTTCCTCCGCAAAAAATTGGATAAAAAAAAGCCGGGTCATGCGACCCGGCCTGCGCGGCGCGGCCTGCACCGTGCATTTTAAGCAATCATACGGATTTTTTACGAACGCCGGAGGCCGCCAGCGCGGCGCCGATTTCACCCACAATGCCGCGCCGGAACAGCAGCACGCAGAGGATGAAAATCAGCCCGGTCACCATGCCGACCGATTCGCCCAGCGTATTGAACCACTCGACGCCGGTGTGGGTCGCCAGGAAGGTGCCGACATCGCCCAGCTTGTTTTCCAGCGTGATGATGATGAAGGCGCCGATGATCGGCCCCGACAGTGTCCCCATGCCGCCCACGAGCGTCATCAGGATCACCAGGCCGGACATGGCCCAGTGCACGTCGGTGAGCGTCTCGAAGCCCAGCACCAGCGTCTTGGTGGCGCCCGCCAGGCCCGCCAGCGAGGCCGACAGCACGAAGGCCACCAGCTTGTACTTGTCGACGTCGTATCCGAGCGAAATGGCGCGCGGCTCGTTTTCCTTGATCGCCTTGAGCACCTGGCCGAACGGCGAGTGCACCGTGCGCACGATCAGCGCAAAGCCCGCCACCGCAATGGCCAGCACCACGAAGTACAGGGTCAGGTCGTTGCTCAAATCGATTACGCCGAACAGCTTCCCACGTGGAACTCCCTGCAAGCCATCCTCGCCATGCGTGAAGGGCGCGCGCAGTGCCGCGAAATACACCATCTGCGCCAGCGCCAGCGTGATCATGGAAAAGTAAATGCCCTGCCGGCGAATCGCCAGCGCACCCATCACCAGGCCGACCAGCGCGCTGGCAGCCACGCCGAGCAGGATGCCGGCTTCGGTCGGCAAGCCGAGTGCCGTCAGCGCGTGCCCGGTCACGTAGCCGGCCGAGCCGAAGAAAGCGGCATGGCCGAAGGACAGCAGGCCGGTGTAACCGATCAGCAGGTTGAAGGCGCAGGCGAACAGCCCGAAGCACAGCAACTTCATCAGGAACACGGGATAGCCGATAAAAGGCGCCGCCAGCGCAATGACCAGCGCGACGCCGTAAGCGATGTTCTTGTTCATCAATGGCTCCAGTTCTCGGTTACTTTTCTTTGCCGAACAAACCGGCGGGACGGAGCAACAGCACGATGACCATGACCACGAACACCACCACTTCCGAGCCTTCCGGATAGAAGACGCGGGTCAGGCCCTCGATCACGCCAAGGCCGAGGCCGGTGATGATGGAACCCATGATCGATCCCATGCCCCCGATCACCACAACGGCGAACACGACGATGATGAGGTTGGAACCCATCAGCGGCGTGACGTTGATGATCGGCGCCGCCAGCACCCCGGCAAAGCCCGCCAGGGCGACGCCGAAGCCGTAGGTCAGCGTGACCATCAGCGGCACGTTGATGCCGAAGGCTTCGACCAGCTTCGGGTTCTCGGTCCCGGCCCGCAGGTAGGCGCCGAGCTTGGTCTTTTCGATGACGAACCAGGTCAGCAGGCACACGGTGAGCGAGGCGAACACGACCCACAGGCGGTAGTTGGGCAGTTCCATGAAGCCCAGGTCGGTGCGGCCCTGCAGCAGTTCCGGAACACTGACCGACTGGCCGGAGTTGCCGAAGAACGAGCGGAACACGCCTTCGAGCAGCAAGGTGATGCCGAAGGTGAGCAGCAGGCCGTACAGGTGGTCGAGCTTGTAGAGCCAGCGCAGCATCGACTTTTCGACGATGATGCCGAACACGCCGACCAGCAAGGGCGCCAGCGCCAGCATCGCCCAGTAGCTCAGGCCGAAGGTGGTCACGCCGATGTAGGCGGCGAAGGCGCCCATCATGTAGAGGGCGCCGTGGGAGAAGTTGATGACATTAAGCAGGCCGAAGATGACGGCCAGGCCAAGCGACAGCATGGCGTAGAAGGAGCCGTTGACCAGGCCGAGCAACAGCTGGCTGACCATGGCCTGCAGGGGAACGCCGAATATTTCCATGGCATCTCAGTTCATAAAATGGGACCGGCGGGGCCGGGGGAGATGAGTATCCGCAAAAAGTTGCCGTCGTTCCCGCCGGCGCGGGAACGACGGTGGATATTCGAACGCGACCTAACTTACTTCCACAACGCGCACTTCGTCTCCGCCTTGGTCGTATACGCCTGCGCGCCAGGAATGGTCGCGACGACCTTGTAGTAATCCCACGGATACTTCGATTCCGCCGGCTTCTTCACTTCCATCAGGTACATATCGTGCACCATGCGGCCATCCGGACGGATCTCGCCGCCCTTGGTGAACATGTCGTTGATCTTGGTCTTCTTCAACTGCGCCATGACCTTCTCGCTGTCGTCGGTCCCGATCGCCTTGACCGCGTTCAGGTAGTTGGTCGCGGCCGAGTAATCGGCGGCTTGCAGCATCGACGGGAACTTCTTCATCTTGGCGAAATAACGCTTCGACCAGGCCCGGCTTTCCGGGCTCTGATCCCAATACCAGCCATCGGTCAGATACATGCCTTGGGTCATGTTCAATCCCAAGGTGTGGATATCATTGATGAACACCAGCAAACCAGCCAGCTTCATCGACTTGCCAACACCAAACTCATTGGCTGCCTTGACCGCATTGATCATGTCGCCGCCGGCATTGGCCAGGCCCAGAATCTGCGCCTTCGAGCCCTGCGCCTTGATCAGGAAGGACGAGAAATCCGACGCCGACAGCGGATGCTTGGACGTGCCCGCCACCGTACCGCCGGCCGCCTTGATCACCTCGGTCGTATCTTTTTCAAGCGACTGGCCGAAGGCATAATCGGCGGTCAGGAAATACCAGTTCTTGCCGCCCTGCTTCACAATCGCGCCGCCTGTTCCACGTGCCAACGCCACCGTGTCGTAGGCGTAGTGCACGGTGAACGGCGAACATTCTTCATTGGTCAGGCGGGCCGTGCCGGCGCCGATCGACATGAAGACTTTTTTCTTCTCGGCCGCAATCTTGGCCATGGCCAGATTGGCGCCCGAATTGGTGCCGCCGATTAGCATGTCGACACCTTGCTGGTCGAACCATTCGCGCGCCTTGCTGGCGGCGATATCGGCCTTGTTCTGGTGATCGGCGAAAACGAATTCGATCTTCTTGCCGTTGATATTGCCGCCCAGGTCGGCGATCGCCATCTTGACCGCTTCCGCGCCGCCAGCCCCGTCAACGTCGGCGTACACGCCGGACACGTCGGTCAGCATGCCGATCTTGATGGTGTCGTTCGAAATTTGCGCCTGGGCTGGGAGGGCGAAGCCGAGGCATGCTGCGCTGGTGGCTAAAGCAATGATGTTACGTTTCATATTGTCTCCATTGAGGATGTAAGTATGGTCCTGCTGGCGGGCTGTCGCTATCCTGCTATACGCCCAGCAGCTCGGTGAGAACCGGCATCTTGGCGCTCAGTTCCGACGAAGCAAAGGTCTCGACAATCTGACCGTGCTCCACCACGTAAAACCGGTCCGCCAGCGGTGCGGCGAAGCGGAAATTCTGTTCCACCATGACGATGGTGTAGCCCTTGGCCTTGAGCGTGGTAATCATGCGCGCGAGTCCTTGCACGATCACCGGCGCCAGGCCTTCGGAAATTTCATCGAGCAGCAACAGGCGCGCACCGGTGCGCAAGATGCGCGCCACTGCCAGCATCTGCTGCTCGCCGCCGGACAGGCGCGTGCCCGGACTGTTTTTTCGTTCCAGCAAATTCGGGAACATCTCGTAGATCTCGGCCACCGACATGCCGGCGTCGCCGCCGGCCAGCTGCGGCGGCAGCATCAGGTTTTCTTCGGTCGAGAGCGAGGAAAAAATCCCGCGCTCTTCGGGGCAATACCCGATGCCCAGATGGGCAATCTTGTGCGTCGGCAGGCCGATGGCTTCAACGCCGTTGACCTTGATCGACCCGGTGCGCGCCCCGGTCAAGCCCATGATCGCGCGCAAGGTGGTCGTGCGCCCCGCGCCGTTGCGGCCCAGCAGGGTAACGACTTCGCCCTTGTTGACCAGTAAGTTGACGTTGTGGAGGATGTGCGATTCGCCGTACCAGGCTTGCAGATTCGAAATTTCGAGCGCCGCGGTCATCAGTGCGCTCCTTCGAGTTCGGTGCTGGTCGTGCCCATGTAGGCTTCCATCACCTGCGCATTGGTCGAGACTTCGGCGTAGCTGCCTTCGGCCAGCAAGGCGCCGCGCTGCAGCACGGTAATCTTGTCGCAGATGCCGGAAACCACGTTCATATTGTGTTCCACCATCAGGATCGTGCGGCCGGCCGAGACTTTTTTGATCAGCTCGGTGACGCGGTGCACATCCTCGTGGCCCATGCCCTGGGTCGGCTCGTCGAGCAGCATCAGCTCGGGCTTCATCGCCAGGGTGGTGGCGATTTCCAGCGCGCGCTTGCGTCCATACGGCATGTCGACCGTGACGGTATCGGCGAATTCGGTCAGGTCGACTTCGGCCAGCAACTCCATGGCGCGCTCGTTCAGGAGCGAGAGCGAGCGTTCGCTGCGCCAGAAATGGAAAGAGGTACCCAGCTCGCGCTGCAGGCCGATGCGCACATTCTGCAGCACGGTCAGGTGCGGAAACACGGCGGAAATCTGGAACGAGCGGATGATTCCCATGCGCGCGATCTGGGCCGGGTGAGCGGCGGTGATATCTTTTCCGTTGAACAGGATCTGGCCCGACGTGGGCACCAGGAATTTGGTCAGCAGATTGAAGCAGGTGGTCTTGCCGGCGCCGTTGGGTCCGATCAGCGCATGGATGTGGCCACGCTGGACGGTGAGGTTAACATCATTGACCGCGGTAAAGCCCTTGAACTCTTTGGTCAGGTTCTTTGTTTCCAATATGACATCTGTCATTGTGTCTCCGGTTTATTTTCATACCGCTTTGAAAACTTTTTTGTTCGATAATACACACAATGGTTTTTGGTCACAATACAGTATAACTACCATGCCGCAAGCTGTGATGCCTATCAGGCAAGCGACATGGAAGTGCAACTTTGCGCCAGTTTTGCAGTCTACCTGGATCGCCTATTTGGCCTTGGCCGCTTCAGCCATAAGCTGCGCCGCGCGTTCGGCAATCATGATGGTGGGGCTGTTGGTATTGCCGGACGTGATCAGCGGCATGACCGAGGCGTCGACCACGCGCAGTTTTTGCACGCCGTTCACGCGCAATTGACTGTCGACGACGGCCATCGGGTCCCCTGCCCTGCCCATCTTGCAGGTCCCGACCGGGTGGAAAATCGTCGTGCCGATCTGGCCGGCGGCGTCGGCCAGTTCTTCTTCCGTACGGAACGCGATGCCGGGCTTGAATTCCTCCGGCGCATAGCGCGCCAGCGCCGGCGCGGCCACAATCTTGCGCGTCAGCGTCAGTGCGGCCGCCGCGGTCTTGCGGTCTTGCTCCGTACTCAGGTAATTCGGCGTGATTTTTGGCGCGGCATAGGAATCGCTGGAGGCGATGCGCACATGCCCGCGCGATGTCGGGCGCAGGTTGCACACGCTTGCCGTGAACGCGGGAAACGGGTGCAAGGGATCGCCAAATTTTTCCAGCGACAAAGGCTGCACGTGGTATTGCAGGTTCGGGGTGGCCTGACCCGGATCGGACCTGGCAAACGCGCCCAGTTGCGACGGCGCCATCGACATCGGTCCGCTCTGGAACATCGCGTATTCGATGCCGATCTTCATCTTGCCGAACCAGCTCGCGGCCGTGGTGTTCAGGGTGCGCGCATTGCTGACTTTGTAGATCATGCGCAGCTGCAAATGATCCTGCAAGTTATCCCCAACCCCGGGTGCATCGACATGCACCGCCACGCCCGCATCGCGCAGCAGCGCCGCCGGCCCGATGCCCGACAGTTGCAAAATCTGCGGTGAACCGACCGCGCCGGCGGTCAGCACAGTTTCACGGACGGCGGTCGCCGTGAACGCCGTGCCGCCGCCGGTAAATTCGACCCCGCGGCACACTTTGCCCTGTTCTGTATCTTCGATGATCAAACGTTCCACGTGACAACCCGTCATGATGGTCAGGTTGGCGCGCTTGGCGGCCGGCTTGAGGAAAGCCTTGGCCGTGTTCCAGCGGATGCCGCGCTTCTGGTTGACATCGAAATAGTTGCAACCGTCATTGTCACCGCCGTTGAAATCCTCGATTTTACGGATGCCGGTTTGTTCCGCGGCATCGCGAAACGCGTCGAGCAATTGCCACGACAGGCGTTGCTTCTCGACCCGCCACTCGCCGCCGCTGCCATGCAGTTCGCTGGCCCCGCCGTGATAATCCTCGCTCTTCTTAAATAACGGTAAAACCTTGTCCCAGCTCCAGCCGGCGTCGCCAGTCAGTTCGGCCCAACGATCGTAATCCTGCGACTGGCCGCGCATGTAGATCATGCCGTTGATCGAGGAACTGCCGCCAAGGACTTTGCCGCGCGGGTAAATCAGCGAGCGTCCGTTCAGGCCGGCGTCGGGTTCGGTCTTGTACAGCCAGTCGGTGCGCGGGTTGCCGATGCAATGCAGATAACCGACCGGAATGTGGATCCAGACATAGTCGTCGCGCCCGCCCGCTTCGATCAGCAGCACATTGGTCTCGCGGCGCCGGGTCAGGCGGTTGGCCAGTACGCAGCCGGCGGTGCCGCCGCCGACAATGATGTAGTCGTATTCTCCTGCCGATTCCAAATGCTGCTCCTCGTCTCGTTTTTATGATGTGCGCATCTCGGCCACCAGCATTTGCATCAGTTTCGCTACCGGCATCGGCCGCGCCCGGCGGATTTCGGCACCCGCCCAGAGCGACATCAGTTCGGTATCGCCGCGTTCGGCAGCGGCTGCGCGTATGCCCGTGGTCAATGCGTTTTGGACAGGATACGCTGGAACTTGCTTCTCGACACTTTCCATCTTGCGCATGAAGGTGTTTTCCAGTCCGCGCGCGTAGCGGCCGCTGAAGGCGCGGGTCAGGCGGGTGGGCGTGTCGCGCGCCTCGATCAGCCGCTGTTTATAGGCGGGGTGGATGCCGGATTCGTCGGTCACAAGAAATGCGCTGCCCATTTGCACCGCCTGCGCGCCCAGTGACAGCGCTTCGGCGATATCGACCCCGGTCATGATGCCGCCGGCGGCAATCATTGGAATCTTGACCGCCTCGGCAACCTGGGACCAGAGTGCTTTTCCGCCCAGGGTGGCGTCTTCTTGCGGGCCAAGAAAGGTCCCGCGATGACCACCCGACTCGATTCCCGATGCAATCACGGCGTCGGCGCCCACGTTTTCCCAGGCCAATGCTTCATCCACGGTGGTGACCGTGCCCATGACGTAGATCCCCGCATCGTGCAGGCGCTCGACCTGGATTGGGGTCAGGATGCCGAAGGTAAAACTGGCGGCCGCCGGACGCAGTTCGATCAAGGTATCGAATTGTGCATCGAAATCCTGGCACCACTGCGATGGTATCGGCAATGTATCCCAGCCAAGGCTTTCCCAGACCGGGCGCAGCAGTTCAACGGCGGCGTTCACCTCTTCCGTACTTGGGGAAGGTGTCTGGAGAACAAACAAATTCAGCAAAAACGGCTCATCGGTCATCGACCTGAGCCGGCCTACCTCGTCACGCAACGCAGCAGGTGACAGCAACGACGCGGCCATGCAGCCCAGTCCACCGGAATTCGATACCGCGGCCACCAATTCGGCCCGGCTGGCGCCGCCAGCCATCGGGCCTTGCAAAATTGGAAACTTAAACAATGCGTGCAGCTCCATACCACCTCCATCAACGTTCACAGGGGCCTGTGGATAAGCCTATTGATATCCACAGGCACCGATTGTGGATAAACGCGACTTTATTCACAGGCCAAAATTTGTCCCAGATTGGTACCAGCCGGATACAGGGCTGATCACCGACTTATACCTCTCGCAAGCTCATGATTTCGTACAGGTTTTTGCCATTATCCACAGAAAAACGCACCTGTTAACAACTACTACTAAATCTATATTTAACCTTTTTAGGTAAACCATCAAGACCTTTGAAAAACGAAAACCAAAAACCCGGGCCCCCTGAAATCCAAAAAAATTTTCTTTGCTTAGCAAAAAGCGAAAGTTTCCAAAAAAAAAAGAATCGGCCACAAAAACGTGCCGGTCACTTTTCTGAAGACGAAAAAAAGAGCCGCGAACGGCTCGTCTGACTGGCAGCACATGTGGATAAGTCGATGGATATCCACAGGATGAGATGTGCAAAACCATCGACTTTGTTCACAGGCAAATTTTTGTCCAACAGTCATCCTTCGAAGATACAGGTCTTTTCCAGCGACTTTTTCGATGCGTAAACTACTGATCCTGTTGATAAAACCGGACTTATCCACACAAAAACCGCCGTTTACTATCACTACTAAATTTGTATACATACTACTTATATAAAACCCTAAACCCCGGCAAAGCGGTGCATAACCTCGAAGTCATCCACAGCGAAATCCTCCAAAAGCCAAAAAACCCTGAAAAACAGGCGTTTACGAGCACATCCTGGTAAAAACGCAGAACCGTCAATGCACTGAGAAGCTCCTGAAGGCACCGCCAAGGCCATGGAAGCGCTGGTGGACCGCAAGCCGGGACTGTCTGCAGAAATCGACGCTGGCGGCCTCGTACGCGTCTTCCGAAGCTTGCAGTGCACGTAGAACTGTTTATCCTTGTGGAAAACTCACGACTTACCCACATGCACGTTCACCAAAAAGGTTCTGCAAAGCATGAATTCAGGCAAAAACATACGTTTAGGCATCATTAGTGCCTTGCACGAAGAACAGGAAGGGCTCGTGGAAGCCATGCAAGGCCCCGCCACGCTCATCCATGGCATGCGCAACTACGCATCAGGACAAGTCGTGGGAATCGACGCTGTGTGCGTCCTGTCGCGGATTGGCAAGGTTGCCGCCGCCATGACCGCGACAACGCTTGTGGAAAAGTACGGAGTTACCCACATCCTGTTCACCGGCGTTGCCGGCGCCGGGGATGCTGGCGTGAAGGTGGGCGACATCGTGGTGGCCGAATCGCTGGTCCAGTACGACATGGATGCCAGTCCCCTGTTTCCGCGTTTCGAGGTGCCGCTGACCGGCTTGTCGCACTTCCAGTCGGATTTGCACATGAGCCAGCGGGTCGCCAGTGCCGCGCTTGAATTTCTGGATAAGGACTTCGACACGGTGATCGACGGGGTGGAACGCAGCGAATTCGGCCTGGAGCGGCCACGGGTGCACCGCGGCCTGATTGCCAGCGGCGATCAGTTCATCAGCAAACGGGCGCACCTGGCGCAGTTGAACGGGTCGCTGCCAGGCTTGCTGGCGGTGGAAATGGAAGGAGCGGCAGTGGCCCAGGTGTGTTTCGAGCTGGGCATTCCGTTTGCGGTGATCCGGACGATTTCGGATAACGCGAATGAAGAGGCGGCGACCGATTTCATGCGCTTCGTGAAATCAGTCGCCTCCCGTTATGCTTTTCATATCGTCACGCGTTTCTGCGCCGACCTGAAAAGCCGGCCGAATCAGCCCAGCAGGGAGTCGGCTGGGGTGTAGTCGTAACCGAGTGCCTGGGCAATCGCCGCGTAGGTGACTTTGCCTTGGCAGACATTCAGGCCGTTTTTCAGATGCACGTCGTCGGCCAGGGCTTTTTTCCAGCCCTTTTCCGCCAGCGCCACCGCATGGCCGATCGTCGCGTTATTCAATGCGAAGGTCGACGTGCGCGCCACCGCACCCGGCATGTTGGCCACGCAGTAATGCACCACGCCGTCGACGATATAGGTCGGATCGGCGTGCGTGGTCGCATGCGAGGTTTCAAAACAGCCGCCCTGGTCGATCGCCACATCGACCACCACCGCGCCCGCTTTCATCTTCGAAATCATCGCGCGCGTGACCAGCTTCGGCGCCGCGGCGCCCGGAACCAGCACGCCGCCGATCACCAGGTCGGCCGACAGCACCGCTTCCTCGATCGACTGGGCATTGGAATACTGGGTCGAAATCCGGTTGCCGAATACCAGATCGAGCTGGCGCAGGCGGTCGATGCTTTTGTCGAGCACCGTCACCCGCGCGCCGGTACCCACCGCCATTTGCAGCGCATTGGTACCCACCACGCCCGCCCCGATAATCACCACATGGCCGGCTGCCACGCCGGGAACGCCGCCAAGCAGCAATCCCATGCCGCCTTTGGATTTTTCGAGATGGGCGGCGCCGGCCTGGATGGCCATGCGCCCCGCCACTTCGCTCATGGGAGCGAGCAGCGGCAAACCGCCGCCGGCGCCGGTGATGGTTTCGTACGCAATGCAAATGGCGCCCGATTTCACCAGCGCCGCCGTCTGGTCCGGATCCGGCGCCAGATGCAGATAGGTGTACAGAATCTGGCCGTCGCGCAGCATCGCGCATTCGACCGGCTGCGGTTCCTTGACTTTGACGATCATGTCGGCGCGCGCGAAAATCTCTTTCGCGTCGTCGACAATGCTCGCACCGGCGGCGACGTACTGCTCATCGGATAACCCGATCTCAGCGCCCGCATTTTTCTGAACCAGTACCTGGTGCCCGCGCGAGCTTAATTCGCGCACGCTCGGCGGTGTCAGGCCGACCCGGTATTCGTGATTCTTGATCTCTTTTGGAACGCCTACAATCATGTCATCCTCCAAGGGGTTTTATATTTGAATCATTACAGACCTAAAGTCATCAGGCTTGCGTTTCCGCCAGCCGCAGTGGTATTGACGCACAGTGCGCGCTCGGCCACCATGCGCCACAGCGCAATCGCACCTTCTTCCGAGGTATCGATCACGCCGACAATCGCTCCCTGGCGGCTTGCCAGCACCGGCCACAATTCGGCCGTCAGCGACGCTTCCACCAAGGCAATCTGAAACTGGCATTCCGCCGTATCGGCCCCGCTCACAAAGGTGATGCGGTCCGCCACTTCCGGCGGCAAGCCTTCGGGAATGACTTCCTTCGCGCGCGCCAGCACAATCGCCTGATTCCCTGTTGCCAGGCAAGCCGCCAATTGATTAAGCAATACGCCAGGCGTTGCCGCCGCACACAGAATGGCGCCGCGCGGGGCAAACGACAAGTCGTTGCGTTCGCCTGTCGGACCAGGCAGGCTCAGGCTGGTGCCGGCGAGCGTGGTGCGCATGTATTCCTCGGCCAGGGTGACCACGTGGCCGTGGCCGTGGGCTTTGGCCCACACCAGCAAGGCATCCAGGCCCGGCGTGGCCTGGCGTTCATGCTGCAGCAGCGCCGGCGCGGCGCGCTGCAGGCGCTTGAGGTACAGCGGGCCGCCCGCTTTCGGTCCCGTTCCGGACTGGCCTTCGCCGCCGAACGGCTGCACGCCGACCACGGCGCCGACGATATTGCGGTTCACGTAGATATTGCCGACATGCGCGCGCGAGGTGATGAAATCGATCGTCTCATCGATGCGCGAATGCACGCCCAGCGTGAGGCCGAAACCGGTGGCGTTGATCGAGTCGATCAGCTTCGGCAAATCGGCGCGGCGATAACGGATGATGTGCAAGACCGGGCCGAATACCTCGTGTTTGAGTTCGGACAAGGAGCCGATTTCGAGCACGGTCGGCGCCACGAAGGTGCCTTGCGCCGCCACTGCCGCCGGCACTTCCAGCGCAAAATGGTTTTTGGCGGTCGGCTTCATGCGCTCGATATGGCGCAGCAGGTTTTGCTGTGCTTCCGCATCGATTACCGGGCCGATATCGGTCGCCAGGCGATCCGGCACGCCCACGCGCAATTCCTGCATCGCGCCCTTGAGCATCTTGATGGTTTTATCGGCGATTTCCTGTTGCAGGAACAATACGCGCAAGGCCGAGCAACGCTGGCCGGCGCTATCGAACGCCGACGTCATCACATCCTGCACCACCTGTTCCGGCAAGGCCGACGAATCGACGATCAGCGCATTCTGGCCGCCCGTTTCGGCGATCAGCGGGATATCGCAGGATTCCTTGACCGAGCGCACCGCCAGGGTGCGGTTGATCAGCTGCGCCACTTCGGTGGAGCCGGTAAAAATCACGCCCTTGACGCGCGAATCGGCGGTCAGGCCGGCGCCAACCACTTCGCCGCGGCCCGGCAAGAATTGCAGGGCCGCTTTCGGAATCCCCGCTTCATGGAACAGCTGCACTGCGCGATAAGCGATCAGCGGCGTTTGTTCCGCCGGTTTTGCCAGCACCACGTTGCCAGCGGCAAGCGCCGCCGCCACCTGGCCGGTAAAGATCGCGAGCGGGAAATTCCACGGGCTGATACAGGTGACCGGACCGAGCGCCAGCACATGCTGCGTACCGTGCACCTGGGCCGCGTAATAGCGCAGGAAATCGACCGCTTCGCGGATTTCGGCAATCGCATTCGGCAGCGATTTGCCGGCTTCGCGAATGGCCAGCGCCATCAGTTCCGGATAGTTTTCCTCGAACAGATCGGCCACGCGCGAGAGCATCGTTGCACGCGCCGTCGGCCCCGTGGTTTGCCAGTCCATGGCGTAATTGCTGGCGCTGTGCAGCGCCGTTTCCACATCGGCCGCACTGGCATCGCTCACTTTGCCAACCACGTCGGCATGCAGCGCCGGATTGCATATCTGCGCAGGCGCGCCTGCCACCACGGGGCCGTCGATCAATGGCGCGGCGTGGTAATTGCGCGGCTGTGCCAGTGCGGTGCCGATATTGCGCAGCACATCTTCATTGGTCAGGTCGAGGCCGGCCGAATTCTTGCGTTCCGCATTGAACAGGGCAAGCGGCAAGGCAATGCCCGGATGCGGCGCACCGCCCTGCGCGCGCGATGCCTCGAACGGATCGGCGATGAGCGATTCGATCTGTACCTTTTCATCGACGATCTGGTTCACGAACGAGGAATTGGCGCCGTTTTCCAGCAGGCGGCGCACCAGGTAGGCGAGCAGCGTTTCGTGCGAACCGACCGGCGCATAAATGCGGCACGGCTTATCCAGGTTGGCTTTGCCGACGACCTGGTCGTACAGCGTTTCGCCCATGCCGTGCAGGCACTGGAATTCGTAATCGGTGATGCCATCCTGCTGCGCCCAGGTGTAAATCACCGACAGGCTGTGCGCATTGTGGGTCGCGAATTGCGGGTACAACAGGCTGCTTGCGCCGAGCAGTTTTTTGGCGCAGGTCAGGTACGACACATCGGTGTACACCTTGCGCGTATAGACCGGATAACCGGGCATGCCGTCGACTTGCGCGCGCTTGATTTCAGCGTCCCAATACGCGCCTTTGACCAGCCGCACCATGAATTTGCGGCCGCTGCGGCGCGCCAGGTCGATCAGGTAATCGATCACGAACGGGCAGCGCTTCTGGTACGCCTGCACCACGAATCCGATACCCTCGAAACCGGCCAGTTCCGGATCGAACGCCATCGCTTCCATCATGTCGAGCGAAATTTCCAGGCGGTCGGCTTCTTCCGCATCGATATTGATACCGATGTTGTACTGCTTGGCCAGCAATACCAGGCTGCGCACGCGCGGCAGCAGTTCGCTCAGCATGCGCGCATGCTGTGCCCGGCTGTAACGCGGATGCAGGGCCGACAGCTTGACCGAAATGCCGGGACCATCCTTGATGCCGCGCCCGTTCGATGCCTTGCCGATCGCGTGGATCGCCGTTTCGTACGAGGCGTAATAGTTCTTCGCATCCGCTTCGGTCAGGGCCGCCTCACCCAGCATGTCGTAGGAATAGCGGTAGCCGCGCTGCTCGTTCTCGCGGCTGTTCTTGATCGCTTCGCCGATGGTCTGGCCGGTCACGAACTGGTTGCCCAGCATGCGCATCGCCAGGTCCACGCCCTTGCGGATCAGCGGCTCCCCGCCTTTGCCGATCAGTTTGGTCAGCGCGGAACCGAGTCCGGTCTCGCTGCTGGTGCCGACCAGCTTGCCGGTAATGAGCAATCCCCAGGTGGCGGCGTTGACGAACAGCGAGGGCGATTCGCCCAGGTGCTTGCGCCAGTCGCCCTTGCTGATCTTGTCGGCAATCAGGCGGTCGGCGGTCTGGCTGTCGGGGATGCGCAGCAGCGCTTCAGCTAAACACATCAGTGCGACGCCTTCTTCGGAAGACAGCGAGAATTCATGCATCAGCGCGTCGACGCCGGACGAACGCGTGCGTTTTTCGCGCACGGCCGAGACCAGGCGGTGCGCCAGCGTGTGCGCTTCCGGATGGGCTTGATTGCCCTGCCCCAGCAGCCAGGCGACGGCCTCGGCTTCATCGCGCCGGTAAGCGGCGGTGATGGCGGCGCGCAGCGGCGTCTGGTCCGGTTTGATTTCGGCCAGCAGCGCAGAGAAGGGAACGAAGGGGGTGGCCGAAGCAGCGGCAGTTTGCATTGAGAACTCTTTACTAGGATTAGACGAATCGGAAAGACGATACCGCGCACCTCCGGCGCGGCTTTTCCGGGAAGGCAAGCCACGCTGGAAGTGCGCGAAAAGATGATTCGATTGTAGAGTGAAATCTTCTGGATTAATTCTGGTATTACAGAAGACTAGCAATAGATAGTTTTTGGTGAGACAATTTCACCAAATAAAATTTATTGCGGAGATCTCGAATGCTGGACAAGATTAGCAAGAAAATTCTGTCGGAACTACAAAGCGACGGCCGGATCAGCAACGTGGAGCTCGCGGCGCGGGTGAACCTGTCGCCGGCGGCTTGCCTGGAGCGGGTGCGCAAACTGCACGAATCGGGCTATATCATGGGCTACACGGCCCAGCTCAATCCCCAGTTGCTCGACGTCTCCCTGCTCGTTTTCATCGAAGTGGTGCTCGACCGCACCACGCCCGAAGTCTTCGATGCCTTCAAGAATAGCGTACAAATCATCCCTGAAGTGCTCGAATGCCACATGGTGGCCGGCGGCTTCGACTATCTGGTGAAGGCGCGCGTCAAGGACATGGCGGCGTATCGCGAATTCCTCGGCAAAACCTTGCTCCAGAAAGGCGTGCGCGAAACCCATACCTACGCTGTCATGGAAGAAGTGAAAAATACCACTAAACTGCCGATCAAATAAGCACTTGGTGGAAATGTTTTTCTTTGGACACATTGCCTTGCAAATGCGTTGAGCTTCCTTTGCTTATGCTGTAGGTTATGAATCTCGACTACCGGGATACTCAGCTGTACCAGGGACGCCAGCGGCGGCCAGAGGAAGACATGAAGCAACTTCAATCGAAGTCGGCACGGCTCGCGCTCGGCTGCTGCGGCGCTGCCGCCGGCGGCGTCCTCGCTGTTTTCCTGCTCGGCCTTGCCGCCGGTCCGGCGCTGGGGCTCGTGCCCGCGGCTGCCATCTCGGGCGTGGTCAGCCTTGGACTCTTCCTTCTCCTGCAAAAGAACGGCGATGGCGACCATAGCCAGGAGTTTATCGCCGTTGTCGGTCATTCGATCGACGACATCATGATCGGCGCCGCCGAAACCTCGTATTTTGTCGACTCGGTCAAGAAAAAGATCGAGAAAGACGTGCAGACCGCCGTCGGCATCGTCGCCAGCGCCGAAGACGTGGCGCACACCACCGAGCAGATCGCCATCAATGCCGAGCGCGCCGCCACGGTGGCGGCCGAAGTGCGCAGCGAAAGCGTGGCCGGCCGCGCCGAGGTGGCCGAAGGGCTCAGGCGCATCAGCAGCGCCCGGGTCGACGCCCAGCAGGCCGCCAGCACCATGAGCGCGCTGCAGGAAAAGTCGAAAGCCATCACCGGGTTTACCGACGTCATCACCGAAATTTCCGCACGCACCAACCTGCTGGCGCTCAATGCCGCGATCGAAGCGGCGCGCGCCGGCGAACACGGGCGCGGGTTTGCGGTCGTCGCTGGTGAAGTGCGGCAACTGGCGCACCGCACCCGTGAGGCTGCCGGCGAGATCAGCATGATGGTGCGGGCGATTAATGAACAGGCGGCAACAGCGAGCGTCGGCATGGCCTCGCTGGCCACGGTGGTGAGCGAGGCGGCCGGCAATGTGGAGCGGGTTCACGGTTTCCTGGGCAATATCGAACGTTCCTCTGGCGTGTCGGAGTCGGAAATCGGGCAGATTGCGGGGGCGGCGCGCACGCACGTGGAAACGACGCGCGGCATTTCCAGCGCGCTGACGCAGATCCGCGACAGCATGTTGTCGACCAATGCGGAGTTGCCGCGCGCGACAGGCTCGGCGATGGCGCTGGCCGAGAAGGCGGAATCGATTGCCGGGGCCATGGGGGAGTCCATGCTTGCGACATCGCACGATGCGATCCGTATGGCGGCGCAGCAGGCCGCGGCCGAGGTAGGACAGTTGTTCAGTGCGGCGATCAAAGCGAGCCAGATCAGCCACGAGGCGCTGTTCGACCGTCGTTACAAGCCGATTCCGAATACCGATCCACCCAAGCACAATACGCGTTTCGATGCGTTTACCGACCGCGTGCTGCCGGCCTTGCAGGAAGGGTTATTGGCAAGCATGCCGCAACTGGCCTATGCGGGGGCGGTGGATAATAATGGCTACTTCCCGACCCACAACAAGAAGTTCTCACAGCCCCTGACGGGCGATTACGATGTGGATATCGTGAACAACCGCACCAAGCGGATTTTCAACGACCGTACCGGGTCGCGCTGCGGATCGAATACCAAGCCGTTTTTGCTGCAGACCTACAAGCGCGATACGGGGGAAGTCATGCACGACTTGTCGGTGCCGATTTATGTGGATGGGAAGCACTGGGGCGGGTTCCGGGTTGGTTATCGGTCGGCGGCCAAGTAGGTATCGATCCTGACACCTGCTACCGTCGTTCCCGCGCCGACTCGACTCAATCGCTATTCGCCACCCCTCTCAAGTTCGTCGTATTCATCCCCTCCAAATGCTTGCGCAGCCATTTATGCGCGGGGCTGCGGGCGTCGCGCTCGTGCCAGAGCATGTCGAGGTGTACGGCCGGCAAACTGAACGGCAGCTCGCGCCACACCAGCGCATCGGTCATCCCGGTCGAGGCGATCAGGTGCTTCGGCAGCACGGTAATCAAATCCGAATTGGCCACCACCCGCCCGGCCGTGAAGAACTGGTTCACCGTCAGCAAAATGCGCCGCTCGCGTCCCAGCTGCGCCAGCGCTTCGTCCACCAGGCCATGCGCGCGCCCCGAAAAGCTGACCAGCAGGTGATTCGCCGCGCAGTAATTTTCCATCCCCAGTTCCACCTTGGCGAGCGGATGATTCTTGCGCATCACGCACACGTAATGCCCCGAATATAGCCGCTCATGGCGGATCGGTGAACTGGTGTCGCTCGACAACTGCGCGGCCACGCCAGGGAAAAACCCCACCGCCAGGTCGATGTCGCCGCGCAGCAGCATCGGCCGCGGTTCGCGCGTCGTCAGCGGCACCATGCGCACATTCACGCCCGGGGCCTCGCTCTCGATCGAACGCATCAGCGAGGGCAGCCAGAACGCCGCCGTGGCGTCCGCCATCGCCATGCGGAAGGTCGCATGCGCCTTGGAGACGTCGAAGGTTTCCGGGGTCACAGCCGCTTCCAGTCCGGCCAGGGCCTGGCGCACGGCCGGCCACAGCGACTCGGCGCGCGGGGTCGGCTTGACGCCGTAGGCTGTGCGGATGAGCAATTCGTCGCCCAGACTCTCGCGCAAGCGCTTGATCGCGTTCGATACCGCCGGTTGCGTCATGGCCAGATGGCCGGCCGCGCGCGTCAGGTTTTGCTCGGTCATCACCGCGTCGAACACACGCAGCAGGTTCAGGTCCAGCGTCAGAAAGCTCATGGCGATTCAGAAAAGTTGGCGATTAGGTATCATACCGCAATCCATTCACCATTAATATAATTGATATGGGATTTTGGAATTGGATTTATATGTTGCGTTGCACTATAGTTGATACATAACAACTGCTACTGCGATTTCAACATCATGTCTAATTTGCTGCAAACCACGGGCGAGACCGCCTTCTCGCTGCTGCCGCTGCTGCGCGGCGTGGGCTTGGTGCTGGCGATCGCCGCGCTCGCCCTGTTCTTCAAGCCTTTGCTGGTCGGCATCTTCCGCGCGCTGGTGCTGGTGGTGCATCCACGCCTGAGCAAGGACCAGCTCGCCGCCCGCCGCAATATGCGCAACGCCAAAGTGCTGCAACGAATGACGAATTCTTCTTCCGGCAACGCCAGTCTCACGGCCGAACTGCGCGCCATGGCCGCCCGTTCCTGATCGTCAGCCAGCCGCGCAAGCGGCTGCACAAAAAAAAAGCGGCGCCTGGAACATTCCGGCGCCGCTTTTTTATTGACCAGGGATCTTATTTCCCAGAGAGCAAAGCTGTCTTCAAGCTGGTATCGACCGGACGCTCGCCCATCCAGATGCGCAAGATCGCGTTGTAGAACAACATGTCGGGTACGACTTCGCCGATTTTCCTGCCATTGAACTCGCATTGGGTACCGGTGCCGGGAATCCAGTCCAGGTGCAGGACGTCGCCCTTCTTCAATACTTGCAGCAGGCCGAACATTTCGCCGAATTTGCTGATCTGCGAGACGATCTGGGATTTCTCATCGTTATTGAGGTTGTTATTCAGGCCGTTCATGAAGGCGTCGCCGAAATCGTCCGACGTCAGGTCGCGCATCAGCACGAGGCTGACGCGGCGCGGGCCATCCATCTTCATGATCTCAGGGAACGATTTGCTCTTTTCCGGCAGGTACAGTGCGGTGACATATACCTTGGCCACGAATTTCTGGCGCATCCCGTAGCCATTGAGCTTGAGATCCTTGCCGGCGATCTTGATGGTGTCTTCCAGCTTGACGCCGCTGATCTCCGCCGCGGAGGCACCCTGGCCGAAGGCGCAAGCGAGAACTATACCTGCCAGCAAGCCTTTGAAAGTGAATCTGTTCATTGCGATCATGGTGTCTCCAGTGATTAATCTGTTTTTGTTCCGCATGAAAAACGCTCATGCCGGCCTGCGGCTTGCCGGCATCAAGTTAGTCGACCGGCACGCCAGCATCTTCCTTCAACGCAGCAGCGGGCACGACGGTAGACAAAGCCATAGCGCCATCGTATTTACGCGGCGGGTATTATAGTCTTTACGTACGGTCGAGATGGTGCCGGAATGTGCGCTGCGAGGAAAATTTAATGTAGGCGAACTAATAGACTAGGTAAATATACCATTGTATTGCTCAAAAAAATTGCCGTAGAGGCATTTTATGCAGGTTTTATGATGATTTCAAGACAAATCCGTGGCTCAAAAGGCACAGGAATGTATAACTTGATAATACCGCTTGGTAGGGCTGGAGTGGGCCTGGCGGGGCTGCTGCCCCACCGCTGCGTCAGACGCTGTCGCTCAGGGGAGCGGCGACGCCGGGGCATCCTTGCCCGCGGTCAGGCGCTCGTACTTGGCGCGCAACTGTTCCGGCGTTTCGCGCCAGGCCGGGTTGAATGGAATGCAGCTGACCGGGCACACCTGCTGGCATTGCGGTTCATCGAAGTGGCCGACGCATTCCGTGCACTTGTCGGGGTCGATCTCGTAGATCTCGGCGCCCATGTAGATGGCGTCGTTCGGGCACTCGGGCTCGCACACGTCGCAGTTGATGCAGTCGTCGGTAATCAGTAAGGCCATGATTGCTCAGCTTTTTATTCGGAAGGCGGCGCCATGGTGGCGATCTTCTTCTGCAACCAGCGGTCGACCGATGGAAACACGAACTTGGAGACATCGCCGCCCAGCATCGCAATTTCGCGCACGATGGTGCCGGAGATGAACTGATACTGGTCCGATGGTGTCAGGAACAGCGTTTCGACGTCCGGCAGCAGGTAGCGGTTCATGCCCGCCATCTGGAACTCGTATTCGAAGTCCGACACGGCGCGCAAGCCGCGCACGATGACGCGGGCGTCATGCTTGCGCACGAAATCCTTGAGCAGGCCCGAAAAACTCTCGACCCGCACGTTCGGATAATGGCCCAGCACCTCGTTGGCAATTTCCAGGCGTTCGTCCAGCGAGAAAAACGGGCGTTTGTTCTTGCTGTCGGCTACGCCCACGATCAGGCTGTCGAACAGCCCGGACGCACGGCGCACCAAATCCTCATGACCACGCGTGAGCGGGTCAAAGGTTCCTGGATAAACGGCTACAACCATTGCGGCTCCCTAGAGATGCACCAATATAGAACGCGCATTATGCCTGAAATTCATGCGCGGTCCCCGCGGCGGCATATGGCGGGGATGATCGCGGCCGAACAAACCGCTGGCCGATCGTGATTACGCTGCCGTTTTGCGCAGCTTGAGCAGGTAATAGAACACGATGCCGGCCTTGTCATTACGCACCGCTTCCCACGGCGCGAGCCAGTCGGGCACGGCGCTGCCGTCTTCCGGTTCGAACGGCAGCGGCGCGCCGGATTCGGCATACACCAGGCCATCTTCGGCGAGCAGGCCGGCGGTCAGCGGCAGGCTGCGCTCGAGCAGGTTTTGCTGGTAGGGCGGATCGAGGAAGACCAGCTGGAAGCGCTGGCCGCGCAGCGCCATGTTTTGCGCGCTGGCCAGGGCGTCGCCGCGGACCACCTGGACGTTGTCGGCCTTGAGCTTGATCTTCACGTCATCGAGCTGGCGCACCACTGGCGTATGGCTGTCGATCATGGTCACCGAGCGGGCGCCGCGGCTGGCTGCCTCGAAACCGAGGGCGCCGCTGCCGGCGAACAGGTCGAGACAATCGGCCCCGGCCCAGTTGGCATCCCACAGGTGGTTGATCCAGTTAAACACCGTTTCGCGCACCCGGTCCGGGGTGGGCCGCAGGCCGAGCGCGTCGAGCACGGGCAGCGTCGAGCGCTTCCAGGCGCCGCCGATGATGCGGACTTGTTTCGGAGGCGGCGGACGGTGCACCGGGACTTTGGCGGGTTTCTTTTGCATGGCGACGAGGGGGGATTGCTGATCCGGCGCACTATATCACGGGGGGTGTGATGCGTTGCAGGGCGGCGGCGGGGGAACCGGCACCCGCCGGGGGCCGTGTCGGCTTGGGCGGGTGCGAGGGTAACGCGGGTTTGCTTACTTGGTTTGGGCAGCCAGGGTGTTGAAGTCGCTGATCCATCCCTGCATGCGTTTCTGCGCATGGGCTTTCTGCTCCGGCGTGGCAATTTTCACCGCGGTCAGGATCATCTGCATCGTGCCGTCGGTGGAGGTATCGAAAAATTGCTTGTTCTCCGAACCGCGCGCCAGCATATCCTTGATCAAGCCTTGCACCAGCGGCGCCGCCGCTTCCTTGCCCAGGTTTTCCTTGTCGATCTTGCGCAGCACCGTCAGGATCCTTTGCTGGCGCCGGATACGGTCGTCAAGCCAGATCTGGTTGTTCAGCGGACGCGCATCGGATGCCTTGCGCAGAATGGCTTCCTGATCCCTGCTGAAGTCGCCGAACCACAGGTCGAACTGTTCCATCGATTTCTTGAAACGCTTCTCCTGCATATCCTCGACGCTGCCACGGATGAACTTCTTGCGGAAGGTCTCGTTGTTCTTGTCGAACTTCTTTTCAATGTGCGCGAGCTGCTCCGGCTTGATCGACAGCGCCAGGTCGGTCAGTTCCGGCAAGGCCTTTTGCGCCAGCAACTCGGTGCGCGCCATGATGTCGCGGTAATCGGCATCCAGGTCAGCCTTGCTCAGGTTGCCCGCGAGTTGGCGCTGGGCATTAGTGAGGATGTGGACGTAGTCCTTCAACTGGGTCTGGCGATGCCATTTGAACAGCTCCTTGATATCCTGCTTGACCTCCGGCGCCTGCTCCGAATCGAGGTCGACATAGGCGTCCAGCCACCAGTACAGCAAGGTGTCGCCCTGGTTGTAGGCCAGTTTGATGCCGCTGCAGGCGGTCAGTACGGCCACCATGGCCACCAGGCAAAGAACGCGAAAGCGCTGGGAAAGTGGTTCCTGCGTGTTAAACTTTTTCATTTATTAACTCTTTTTGAACGAACGCTTATGAACGTAGTGATTCTTGCCGCTGGAATGGGAAAGCGTATGCAGTCTGCGCTGCCGAAAGTGCTGCACCCGCTGGCGGGCAAACCCCTCCTGCAGCATGTGATCGATACGGCAAGGGCACTTGCACCGAGCAAATTATGCGTTATTTACGGGCACGGCGGCGCAGCGGTGCCCGAGATGCTCAAACGCCAGGACAGCACGGGCCATGCCGCCATCGATACCGCCCTGCAAGAACCGCAGCTCGGCACCGGCCATGCCGTCAGCCAGGCCGTGCCCCAGCTCGATGAGGATGTCCCGACCCTGATCCTGTACGGCGACGTGCCGCTCACCGCCGTGGCCTCGCTCAAGCGCCTGGTCGATGCCGCCGGCACCGACAAGCTCGGTATCCTGACCGTGGTGCAGGCCAATCCGTTCGGCCTGGGCCGCATCGTGCGCGAAGGCGGCACGATTACCCGCATCGTCGAGGAAAAGGATGCCAGCGAAGCCGAGCGCGCCATCTGCGAAATCAACAGCGGCATCATGGTCGCGCCGACCCGTCACCTGAAAAAGTGGCTCGGTTCGCTGTCGAACAATAACGCGCAGGGCGAGTATTACCTGACCGATATCGTGGCCCGGGCGGTGGAGGATGGCGTGCCGGTCGTGTCGGCCAACCCGTCGGCCGAGTGGGAAGTTGCCGGCGTCAACAGCAAGGTGCAGCTCGCCGAGCTGGAGCGCCGTCACCAGCTCAATATTGCCAATGCGCTGCTGGAAAAAGGCGTGACCCTGCTCGACCCGGCCCGCATCGATGTGCGTGGCGAACTGATTTGCGGCCGCGATGTGACCATCGATGTCGGCTGCGTGTTCGAAGGCCGCGTGGAACTGGGCGATGGCGTCAGCGTGGGCGCACACAATGTGCTGGTCAACGCGCGCATCGCCGCGGGAACCAATATCAAACCGTTCTGTCATATTGAAGAGGCGGTGGTGGGTGCCAAGTCGGTCATCGGGCCGTATGCCCGCTTGCGTCCGGGTACCGAGCTGGCTGAAGATGTCCACATCGGTAACTTTGTCGAGATCAAGAACAGCCAGATCGCGGCGCACAGCAAGGCCAACCACCTGGCCTATGTGGGCGACGCCACGGTTGGTTCGCGCGTCAATATCGGCGCGGGGACGATCACCTGCAATTACGACGGCGCCAACAAGTTCCGCACCGTGATCGAGGATGATGCATTTATCGGCAGCGACAGCCAGCTGATCGCCCCGGTTACCGTCGGCAAGGGTGCGACCCTGGGCGCCGGTACCACGCTGTCCAAAGATGCGCCAGCCGGCAAGCTGACCATCTCGCGCACCAGGCAGGTGACCATCGATAACTGGACGCGTCCGGTGAAGGTCAAGAAGTAAGGTGAACCAGCTCAGGCATGACGCAAGGTCGTGGCCTGAGCTTCAAGAACGTCACTCCCGCGCCGGGCGCCGCCCTGGCGCGGCGCAGGCGCTATCGGGGCGGGCGGTTATGTCGTTCATGCGGCGTGCGCGCAGCATCGCGCTCACGCCGCCAGCGCCGCCGCGATATTCCCGCGTGCCGCCTTGAACGCCGGCACCAGCGCCGCCATCAAGGTCACCGCCAGCACCGTCACCACCGCCATCATCATGCGGTTCACATCGAGCTCCACCGGCATCGGCAGCGCAAAGGCGCGCTGCGTTTCCTCCTGGACAGTCACTCTGTTGATGATCCACGCAATGACCCCGCTCGCCACCAGACTGACAGCCACGCCCGCCACCGCCATGCCCAGCGCTTCGGTGACCAGCATCAGGAACACCGAATGGCTGCGCATGCCCAGCGCGCGCAAGGTCGCCACTTCACGGCGCCGTTCCAGCGCATTGATCGACATGGTGGCGGCAATGGTCGCCGCAATGACCGCGAACACCATGCCGGCAATGCTGTCGAACGCCAGGTCGGACGCACTGCGCGCGCGCATGTAGGCCTGCGACAATTCCTGCCAGGTGCGCACCTCGGCGCCCACCCCCGCCTTGCGCAGCGCCGCCATCACCACCGTGCGCTGCTGTTCCAGCTGGTCCGGGTCGGACAGGAACACCACGAAGCGCTCGCTGCGGTCGGTGTTGAGCAAGTCCTGCGCCAATTCCAGCGGCATCAGCAGCGAGCGGACGTTGTCGTCGCGGCCGGGCAGCGCGTACACATCGACCACCTGGGCCATGACGTGCCTGGGCGCCGCGTCGGCTACCGCCGCGGTCAGCGTCAGCGGGCTGCCCACGCGCAAGGCGAGCGCACGGGCCTTGGCCTGGCTGATGGCAATGCCATTGCTGACGCCGGGCTGCAGCTTGCCGGGCGCGCCTTGCAGGCCCGGCACCACCGATTCATCGGGCACGCGCATGCCCTGCCCGCCAAACGTGGCCGAGCGCTCGGCCGTGGCGGCGATCCCGGCCACGCTGATTTCCGGCACCACCAGCGCGATGCCCTTCACCCGCGCCAGCACGGCCCGCGCGCGCTCCGCTTCCTCCGGGCCGAACAGGCGTGGCTCGCCCGCGGAAGCGGCGGGAATAACGGTCAGGTGGCCCATCCGTTCGCCGATCACGGCCTGGTACTCGATGCCGGCGCGGGTGCTGGCGATATTGCCCGCAAACAGGTCGAGCACGCACAGGCTGGCCCCGATCAGCACGATCGCCAGCACGCTGCGCGTGCGTCCCAGCATCAGGGTGCGCAGGGCCAGCCGGTACGGGCTCATAGCTTGACCCGGAACGGCTCGCGGCCGGCATCGGCCAGCACGGCGTGCAGCCGCCCGTCGTGCAGCTGCAGCGTGCGTGTGACGCGGCTGAGCTGGCGCTGGTCGCGGGTCGAGACGATGAAGGCGGTGCCGTATTCGTGCTGCTGCTGGGTGAACAAATCCATCACCAGGCGGATGCAGGCGCTGTCCAGGCGCGAGGTGGGCTCGTCGGCCAGCACCAGGCGCGGCTTGGCCAGCAGCGCCCGCGCAATCGCCACGCGCTGGCTCTGGCTGGCATCGAGCCGCGGCGGGTAGGTGTTGGCGTGGGTCGCCAGGCCAAGCTGGCCCAGGAGCTCGTCCGCGCGGGCATGGGCGGCCTGCAACTCCTTGTGTTCCAGGCGGCCGCGCAACATCAGCGGCAAGAGCACGTTTTCGCGCGCGGTCAGCACCGGAATCAGGGTGAACGCCTGGAACACGAAGCCCATCATTTCGTTGCGCAGGTCGGCGCGGGCCTGTTCCGGCAGGCGGGCGATCAGCAGGTTGGCGATCACGACGCTGCCTTCGTTGGCATATTCGAGCATGCCGATCAGGTTCAGCAAGGTGGTCTTGCCGCTGCCCGCCGGACCGCAAATGACCACCATTTCCGCCATGCCCACCTGCAGGTTGACGCCGTCGAGCGCATGCACGGCGGACAGCCCGCCGCCGTAATACTTGTGCACGCCCGTCAGGCGCACCAGCCCAGCGTGTTCCAGGATGTCATTCATCGCTCCACCTCCCGTCTCGTCTCGTCCGGCGTCCACCAGGACGCGCAGCAGCTTCGAGTAGAACCTGTTTCCGGGGGGCTGCCGTTGAGATTGCTCAATTGCAATAATCAGACGGCGATGCGGGTCTCGAACTTGCTGCGGAAGGTAGAGAAATACGCTTTCACGTTCCGCACATTGGTGCGCGTGGCGAACAGGCGGTGCGCCAGCGCGTGGTAGGCGGGCATGTCGGCCACCTGGACGATGAGCACGAAATCCGGCCCCGGGGCGACCCGGTAGCATTGCAGCACGGCCGCTTCGGCCGCCACATGCTGCTCGAACTCGTCCATGCGCTCGGCGGCCTGCACATCGAGCGTGATCTCGACGATGGCGGTCAGGCGCGCGCCCACCTTTTCCGGCGCCACAATCGCCACCTGGCGCTCGATGACGCCGCCCTCGGTCATGTACTTCACCCGGCGCAGGCAGGTCGGCGGCGACACGTGGACCAGCTCGGCCAGCTCCGCATTGGTATGCGATGCGTCAAGCTGAAGGATATTCAAAATGCGACGGTCGACGTCGTCAAGATCATTGGCATTCATGGATTTTGTGGATCAGCAAAGAATATGGTCGATAAATGAAATATAAATTCATGCTCTGTGATTGATGAAATAGTTACACAATATTAGATCAAATTAGAAAGCATATTTCATGGTAGCTCAACTACGATCTGCGCATTCATTCATTTTCAGATCGAGGTCATCATGTGCGGTATCGTCGGAGCAGTAGCACAACGCAACATCACTCCCATCCTGGTCGAGGGCTTGAAGCGGCTTGAGTACCGCGGCTACGATTCGTGCGGCGTCGCGCTGCACGTCGACGGCAAGCTGCAGCGTTCGCGCAGCACCTCGCGCGTGGCCGACCTCGAAACCCAGATCGACAGCGTCGGCCTGCAAGGCTTCACCGGCATCGCCCACACCCGCTGGGCCACGCACGGCGCGCCGGCATCGCACAATGCGCACCCGCACTTTTCGCCAACCGAAGAGAACGCCCGCATCGCGCTGGTCCACAACGGCATCATCGAAAACCATGACGAGCTGCGCGCCGAACTGACCGCCCTCGGCTACGTGTTCCAGAGCCAGACCGATACCGAAGTCATCGCCCACCTGGTCGACCACATGTATGGCGGCGACCTGTTCGAGACCGTCCAGCTGGCCGTCAAGCGCCTGACTGGCGCCTACGCCATTGCCGTGTTCAGCCGCGAAGAGCCGCACCGCGTGGTTGCCGCGCGCCAAGGTTCGCCGCTGATCGTCGGCGTCGGCCAGGGCGAGAACTTCGTCGCCTCCGACGCCATGGCGCTGGCCGGCACCACCGACCAGATCATCTACCTGGAAGAAGGCGACGTGGTCGACCTGCAACTGGCCAAGGTCTGGATCGTCGACGTCGACGGCAAGCCGGTCGAGCGCGAAGTCAAGACCGTGCACGCGCACACCGGCGCTGCCGAGCTGGGCCCGTACCGCCACTACATGCAGAAAGAAATCTTCGAGCAGCCGCGCGTCATCGGCGACACCCTCGAAGGCGTCACCGGCATCATGCCGGAACTGTTCGGCGACAACGCGTTCAAGGTCTTCAAGCAGATCGACCGCGTGCTGATCCTGGCCTGCGGCACCAGCTACTACTCGGGCCTGACCGCCAAGTACTGGATGGAATCGGTGGCCAAGGTCCCGGTCCAGGTCGAGATCGCCAGCGAATACCGCTACCGCGACAGCGTGCCGCATCCGAACACCCTGGTGGTGACGATTTCGCAAAGCGGCGAAACGGCCGACACCCTGGCCGCGCTCAAGCATGCGCGCAGCCTGGGCATGGTGCACACCCTGACCATCTGCAACGTGGCCACCAGCGCCATGGTGCGTGAATGCGCCCTGTCGTACATCACCCGCGCCGGCGTGGAAGTGGGCGTGGCATCGACCAAGGCCTTCACCACCCAGCTGGCCGCGCTGTTCCTGCTGACCCTGACCCTGGCGCAAGTCAATGGCCGCTTGAGCGATGAAGAAGAAGCGACCTACCTGAAAGAAATGCGTCACCTGCCGGTCGCCATTTCCGCAGTGCTGGCGCTGGAACCGCAGATCATCGCCTGGGCCGACGACTTTGCGCGCAAGGACAATGCGCTGTTCCTGGGCCGCGGCATGCACTATCCGATCGCTCTGGAAGGTGCCTTGAAGCTCAAGGAAATTTCGTACATCCACGCCGAAGCGTATCCCGCTGGCGAACTCAAGCACGGCCCTCTGGCGCTGGTCACCGATGAAATGCCGGTGGTGACGATCGCCCCGAACGATGCGCTGCTGGAAAAACTGAAATCGAACATGCAGGAAGTCCGTGCACGCGGCGGCCAGCTGTACGTGTTCGCCGACGTCGATTCGCGCATCACCTCGGGCGATGGCTTGCATGTGATCCGCTTGCCGGAACACTACGGCCTGCTGTCCCCGATCCTGCACGTTGTGGCGCTGCAATTGCTGGCGTATCACACCGCGCTGGCCAAGGGCACGGATGTGGACAAGCCGCGCAATCTGGCCAAGTCGGTGACGGTGGAGTAAAAGTTGCTTGATTGCGCTGGCCGCTGTGGACGAACAATAAAGTCGGACACAAGACAATAAAGTTTGACACTAGCTGCCCCACGGATATTCTCCGTTGCACGAGCCCATGTGTGCCGCAATTGCGGCCACATGGGCTTTTTTAGTGTCGGAGGTACAAAGGAGCAGCACACATCGTCAGTGGTTCGTAAATTGTAGCCGTCAGGAATTTTCCGTGACCTGCGCCGACAGTTGGGCCGGTTTTGCGATTGCCGCCAGGTAGAACAGTAAAGACACCACTGAAAAAATCAACAAGGTCAACAGTAGCGACCCTGTTGATCCGGAGCGAAGAATAGCTGCGGCCGCCAGTGGTCCAGCTGCTTTTGAAAGCAACGACGGACCGGCCATGGCGCCTGAGATCGCCCCGTAATTTTCTCTGCCGTACAGTGCCTGTGGAATCGTGCCCCGGACGATCGTGATTATTCCGTTGCTTAGTCCGTACAGGACACAAAACCCGGCAACCGCCCATGCCTGAAGGCCGTACAAGAGCAGTATCGTCAATGCGGCTGGCAAAGCCGCGAAGGTGAACTTGCCGATCGTCTGGGGTAGCGCATTGCGGGCAATCGTGCGCTCTCCTATCCTCCCCACCACCTGCATCGGGCCGATCAGTGCGGCAACGAAGACGGCGAATGATAGTGGATGTCCGAAGGTAGTCAGCAGCGGGATCAAGTGGACCGAGAGCGCGGAAAACGTGAACGTATTGGCGGCGAATGCCATAGCCAGTTTCCAGAAGGAGGCGAGGCGCAATGCCTGCGCCAAGGTCAGACTACGCGTGGCGGCGCCAGCGGCCTGGCGCTGCGGTCGTTCATCACGGCCGAGGCACAGATGCAAAGGAAGGCACACGAGCAGTTGCGCCACGCCGAACCAGAAATAGGTACCGCGCCAGCCTAGCGTATTGCTCAGGTAAAGT
>NZ_JAVCWM010000027.1:0-89424 GCF_030846495.1 Massilia scottii
AGAACTCCGCAAACGATTCCGACGTCGACATCTCTTCAAATATCACCGCCGCGCGCACATAGGTCGGGTTGTCGCCATTCGGCGCGACTTCCTTCACCTTGGCCAGCTCCTCCGGAATCATCGCACGCACCATATCGGCGGTGACCTTGCGGCCGTCGTCGAGCACACCCTTGGTCGAGCGAATCCACTGCCACACCTGCGAGCGGCTGATCTCCGCCGTCGCTGCGTCTTCCATCAGGTTATGAATCGGCACGCAGCCATTGCCGGCCAGCCAGCTGCCCAGGTAATGAATACCCACGTTGATGTTATAGCGCAGGCCCGCTTCCGTGATCGGCGCTTCCGGCTTGAAGTCCAGCAGTTCGGCCGCCGTCACCGCGATATCGGGACGCTGCTTGTCGATCTGGTTTGGTTTGTCGCCCAGGACCTTCTTGAATTCGCCCATCGCCAGTTCCACCAGGCCCGGATGCGCAACCCAGCCGCCGTCGTAGCCGTCGGTCGCATCGCGCGCCTTGTCGTTGCGCACGCCGCCCATGGCGATCTCGTTTTTCTCCGGATCGTTCTTGATCGGGATCAGCGCCGCCATGCCGCCGATCGCCGGGGCGCCGCGCTTGTGGCAGGTTTTCAGCAGCAGCAAGGCATAGGCGCGCATGAACGGCGACGTCATCGTCACTTTCGGACGGTCGGCCAGGCAGAAGTCCTTATCGAGCTTGAATTTCTTGATGCACGAGAAGATGTAATCCCAGCGGCCCGCATTCAGGCCGGCGCTGTGTTCGCGCAGCTCGTACAGGATTTCATCCATCTCGAAGGCGGCCAGGATCGTTTCGATCAGCACGGTCGCCTTGATGGTCCCCTGCGGCAGTCCCAGTTCCTGCTGCGTCATGACGAAAATATCGTTCCACAGGCGCGCTTCGAGGTGCGATTCCATCTTCGGCAGGTAGAAATACGGACCGGCGCCGCGCGCCAGCTGCTCTTTGGCGTTGTGGATCATGAACAGCGCGAAGTCGAAAATACCGCCGGAGACGCGCTTGCCGTCGACCAGCACGTGCTTTTCATCGAGGTGCCAGCCGCGCGGACGCACGACCAGGGTCGCGATCTTGTCGTTGAGCTTGTACACCTTGCCGTTCTGCTCGAGCGAGATCGTGCGGCGCACGGCGTCGCGCATATTGATCTGGCCCGTGATCTGGTTGTCCCAGTTCGGCGTGTTCGAGTCTTCGAAGTCGGTCATGTAGCTGTCGGCGCCCGAGTTGAAGGCGTTGATGACCATCTTGCGCTCGACCGGACCGGTGATTTCGACGCGGCGGCATTCGAGTGCCGGGGGAATCGGTGCGATTTTCCAGTCGCCGGCGCGAATCTGCGCGGTTTCAGGCAAAAAGTCGGGACGCTCGCCGGCGTCGAGCCGCTTGGCGCGCGCCACGCGCGCAGCGAGCAGTTCCTGGCGACGCGGTTCGAACGCGCGCGTCAGGCGCGCCACCAGGGCCAGCGCTTCCGGCGTCAGGATCTGGTCGTAGCCAGGCTTGATCTCGGCGCTGATTTCCATGCCGGCGGGGATATTGATACTCATGCGTGCTCCTGTAGAAGTAAAGAATGCAAAAAAATCGGCTGCGGCCAGTATAGGCGACCGTTGGCGTTTCATCTGTCATCCAGTATATTCACTAACTGGTAGCTAAACGAGACAAAAAATACATTCATCTGTGCGTTTTTGTCACAGATGAAAGGGAGTAGCACGTGGGGCAGTTCCGTCAGATTTCCACCTTCGTCGACGTCGTCGCGCGCGGCAGCCTGTCGGCGGCGGCGCGCGCCGAGGGCATCGCACCGGCCATGATCGGGCGCCGCCTCGATGCGCTCGAAGCGCGCCTGGGCGTCAAGCTCCTGCAGCGCACCACGCGCAAACTGGCGCTCACCGACGAAGGCGCGGCCTTTCTGGAGGACTGCCAGCGCATCCTGGGCGAACTCGAAGAAGCCGAATCGGCGGTCGCCGAACGCAGCGCGCGCGCCAGCGGCCACCTGCTGGTGTCGGCGCCGGCCGGCTTCGGGCGCCAGCACGTCGCACCCCTGCTGCCCTCGTTCCTGGCCGAGCACCAGGATGTCACGCTCAACCTGAACCTGAACGACCGCGTGGTCGATGTGGTCGGCGAAGGGGTCGATGTGGCGATCCGCATCGCCAGCCTGTCCGATTCGAGCCTGATCGGCGTCAAGCTGGCCGACAACCAGCGCGTGCTGGTGGCCTCCCCCGCCTACCTGAAACGCCACGGCATACCGGAAACGCTGGCCGACCTGGCGCGCCACAACTGCCTGGCGATCAGCAGCGAAGGCAGCCAGCGTGGCTGGACCTTCCGCGACAACGGCAAGCTGGTGACCCTGAAAGTGGCGGGGAACATGGTCTGCAACGACGGCGAAGTGCTGCACGACTGGGCACTGGCCGGCAAGGGACTGGCGTGGCGCTCGATGTGGGAAGTGGGAACGGAGATCGAAGCGGGCACCCTGTGCAAGGTGCTGGACCGCTTTGCGGCGCCCGGCAACGACATTTACGCGGTGTTCGCGCAGCGCCGCCACCTGCCCTTGCGCATCCGCGCCTTCGTGGACTTCCTGCGCCGCACCTACGCGCAGCCCGATTACTGGCGCACCTAGGCAACCCCAGGAACGCCATCGGCCCGCGCGAGGCGGGCCGACGAAAATCCGGACAAAAAAAATCCCCGGAAACCGAGGATTTTTTGTCGTTGACTCAGCGATTAGATTGGCTGAATGTTCGAAGCTTGCTTGCCTTTAGGGCCAGCGGTTACTTCGAAAGAGACGCGTTGGTTCTCTTGCAAAGATTTGAAGCCGTTCGACTGAATCGCCGAGAAGTGAGCGAACAGATCTTCGCCGCCTTCATCAGGAGTGATAAAGCCAAAACCCTTCGAATCATTGAACCATTTTACGATGCCAGTTGCCATTACAATTTCCTATTTCAGTTAAGTTGGGCTTACGCCCGTTTTAGATCGTTTGACGAAGCAAGAAAGAAATGACAGACAGACTGCACAACTACCTCGAATCACAACGATCCCGCATTATACCGAATAAAACACAAAAAACACGTCCTCTGCAAAATAAACTTCCCGGAAGCCGTAAAAATTCAGAATATCAACTTTTACGGCACCGGATTTGCAGCGGCAGTACGACGAATATAGAACATCGACACCGCCGAAGTTTGCGTTAGATCAAACGATACGCCCACTTGACCTTGCATGCGCGCACAATTGGCAAAAAAATACGTGCGCTGTCGTTTTCTTGCGGTTTCACAGAAATATCGACAAACGGTAGCTATCCAGGCCAGTGCCGTCGCCAGGGGCAGCCGCAGGCCGCTATGGCCAGCATGACAGGGGCACAGCGGCCGCGTTGCCGGCGTTCGCCTTACTCAGGCTGGCCCGGGTAGACAGCCGCCTTGGGGTCAAGCCGCGCCCACGCGATGTATTCGTCGAGCGCGTGCAGCCAGTCGTTCCAGTCCTTGGGCGCGATCAGCTCGAAGGCCATCAGCACGCGCAGGCGCTGCTCGAGCTGGCGCGCCTGGGCGCCGAACACGCGGAACCCGAACGTCGCCGCCGAGCCGGCGATGGTATGCAGGCTCTGATGCAGCTCCTTGACCAGGGCCGCATCGGCGGCGGCCGGGTCGAACCTGGCGCGCAGCTCCTCCAGGCGCGCCAGCGTGGCCGGCACGCTGGCGGCGAACTTCTCGTTGAGCGCGTGCAGGCGCGCAAAGAACTCCTGGTCGATCAGCGTGGCCATCGCGCGCGGCTTACTTGGTGCCGAAGATGCGGTCGCCCGCGTCGCCCAGGCCCGGCACGATGTAGGCATGCTCGTTGAGGTGCGAATCGAGCGAGGCCACATACAGCTTCACGTTCGGATGCGCATCCTGCACCACCTGCACGCCTTCCGGCGCGGCCACCAGGGCCAGGAAGATGATCTGTTCGTCGGTCACGCCGCGCTTTTTCAGCACGTCGATCGCATGCACCGCCGAATTGCCGGTGGCGACCATCGGGTCGCACAGGATGAAGATGCGGTCGGTGGTGTCGGGCAGGCGCACCAGGTACTCGACCGGCTTGTGCGTTTCCGGGTCGCGGAACACGCCGACGTGGCCCACGCGCGCCGACGGCACCAGTTCCAGCAAGCCGTCGCTCATGCCGATACCGGCGCGCAGGATCGGCACGATCGCCAGTTTTTTACCGGCGATGACGGGTGCGTCGATGGTCACCAGCGGGGTTTCGATCTGGCGCGTGGTCAGCGGCAGGTCGCGCGTGATCTCGTAACCCATCAGCAGCGTGATTTCCTTGAGCAGCTCGCGGAACGTGCGCGTGGACGTGTCGCGTTCGCGCATGTGACTGAGCTTGTGCTGGATCAGCGGGTGGTTGAGGATGAACAGGTTGGGAAAGCGAGGATCTTGTTTCATGGAGTTCGATTCGGTTATCGTTGTTGTGGCTTGTACCCGTATTATCCCGCAAACCGAGCGCTTGTCCGCATTTCGCGGGAATATTGTCGGGCCAGGTGTCAGAGCGGCAGCGCGCGCGCCAGGATCGCCGCGCAATCGACGCCGTCCGGCAGGCGCCCGAAAGCCCCGCCCACATCGAGCGCCACGCGCGAAGCGACGAAGGCCGCGCTCACAAAACCCGGCGCGTGGCGCAGCAGCAGCGCGGCCTGCACCGCGATCACGATGCGTTCGGCCAGGCGGCGCGCGCCATACTCGTCGCCCTGGGCGCCATCGAGGCCGGCCAGCAGGCGTTCGGTGAAAGCGTTGAATGCCGCGTTGGCGCTGCCGGCCAGCGCCAGCTCCCCCGCCAGCGCCGCGCGCGCCGCCGGCGTCTTGCCGAAGGCGCGCAGCAGGTCCAGGCACATCACGTTGCCGGAGCCTTCCCAGATCGAATTGACGGGAAACTCGCGGTACAGGCGCGCCAGCGGACCGTCTTCCACGTAGCCGTTGCCGCCCATGACTTCCATCGCCTCGGCGCCGAATGCGGGGCCGCGCTTGCACAGCCAGTATTTGCCGGCCGGGGTCAGGATGCGGCCCAGCAGCGCTTCGGCCGGATCGGCGGCGTTGTCGAAACAGCGCGCCAGGCGCAGCGCGAACGCGGTGGCCGCTTCCGATTCGAGGGCCAGGTCGGCCAGCACGTTCTGCATCAGCGGCTGCCCGGCCAGCGGGCGCCCGAAAACGGCGCGTTCGCGCGCGTGATGCAGGGCGTGCGTGAGGGCCGCGCGCATGATGCCGGCGCTGCCGATCACGCAATCGAGCCGGGTGTGCCCGCCCATCTCCAGAATCGTCGGAATGCCGCGTCCCACCTTCCCCACCGGCCAGCCGACGGCGTCGCAGAATTCGACTTCGGACGAGGCGTTCGAGCGGTTACCCAGCTTGTCCTTGAGGCGCTGCACGCGGATCGCATTGCGGCTGCCGTCGGGCAGGTAGCGCGGGACAAAGAAACAGGTCAGGCCGGCGCTGCCCGCGTCGTCGGTCCGGGCCAGGATCAGGTGGGCGTCCGACTGCGGCGCCGAAAAGAACCATTTATGGCCGACGATGCGCCAGGCGTCCGCGCCCTCCTCCCCGAAACGCGCGCGCGCCTCGCCCGCATCGAGCAAGGTGGCGCGGGTGGTGTTGGCGCGCACGTCGGTGCCGCCCTGCTTCTCGGTCATGCCCATGCCGATCAGGGCGCCGCTCTTTTGTTCGATCGGCAGCGAGCGCGGATCGTACTGGCGCGACAGGATCTTGGGCAGCCATTTGGCGCCGATGGCGCCGGCCTGGCGCAGCGCCGGCACCGAGGCGTAGGTCATCGTGACCGGGCACTGGGCGCCGTTTTCGACCTGCCCGAACAGCATATACTGGGCCGCGCGCGCCACCTGCGCGCCGGGCCGCGCCGCCTCCCACGGCGTGGCGTGCACGCCGGCCCCGATCATCAGCGCCATCAACTGGTGCCAGGACGGATGGAACTCGACTTCATCGATCCTGCGCCCGCTGCGGTCGACATGATGCAGCACGGGTTTATTCACATTGGCCTGGCGCGCCAGGTCGAGCACCTCGGCCCGCCCCAGCTGTCCGCCCAGCGCGTGCAGGGCATCGCCCGCCCACGCCGCCCCTTCGCGCACAAGCGCTTCCTGCAGCGCCGGATCGCAGCCGTACAGGTTGATATTCTCGAATGCGCTTGCCTGATTGAAAATGTCGTGGGTATCGTAGGGGTTCATGGTTCTCAACGGGTGCGGGCCCCGAAAATATTGCGCAAAAGCAGCATAATCCAAGTGCGCGCACCCCCGAAAAGCTCAGGGTGAGCGACAATAGCAATCCGGGCCGGAAAAACGGCGGCGTGTCGCGCTACAGCCTAGCCCAAAGGCGAAAACGGGGCAAGAGTTGCTTTCCCGCCCGTCTGGCACCCCGCTATTTGCGTTCGCTCAAGCAACATTAAATGATGCACCGCACCGGCGATTTTTGATGCATCCTAGAATCTTTCCGTGCCACATTGGATAGCGATTTGTTAAACTAGACCAGGCCGGCACCCGGCCACCGGCGGCAAGCCACACTACGAAGGTAACGATTTCACAATGCGCTCCAGTGCCCCATCAGTTCTCCACGGCGATACGGCCACCGAGCTTGACCAGTTCATGGAAGCGGCCGGCGACATCGTGTTCCGGCTCGACGCGGCGGGCCGGATCGTCTCGGCCAGCGAGCGCACCCGGTCCCTGTTCGCGCTGCAGGGCGCCGCTGCCACGCTGCTGTCGCTGGCGCCCGAAGTCGACCGGGCCGCGCTGCGCGCCGCACTGCTCGATGCCGGCGCCGCGGCCCAGCCCACCCGGCTCGACGTGCGCCTGCACGCCGGCAGCAAGGATGTCTGGTTCGAGCTGCGCCTGGGCCGCCTGCAACGATGCGGCGACGCCGCCCTGCTGGTGGTGGGGCGCGATATCTCGGCCCAGCGCGACACCGAGGAACGCCTGCGCCACCTGGCCACCCACGACTCGCTGACCGAACTGCCCAACCGCCTGCTGCTGTCGGACCGGATCCGCATGGTGATCGCCCACGCGCGCCGCTCGGGCCAGAATTTTTCGGTCGCCACGATCGGCCTCGATGGCTTCAAGAAGGTCAACGATGGCCTGGGCCACCCGGTCGGCGACGCCGTGCTGCGCATCGCCGCGGCGCGCCTGCGCAAGACCCTGCGCGACAGCGACACGCTGGCGCGCATCGGCGGCGACGAGTTTGTCGCGGTCCTGCCGGGCACCTGCACCGAGGCCCAGATCAAGCTGGTCACGGGGCGCCTGCTGGCCACCCTGCAGGCGCCGTTCGAGGTCGACAAGCACACCATCTACATCGGCGCCTCGATCGGCCTGGCGCTGTTTCCCGAGCACGCCGAAGATGAAGTGCAGCTGGTCGCACTGGCCGACGCCGCCATGTCGCGCGCCAAGGAAACCGGCAAGGCGCGCTGCCTGGTCTACAGCCCGCGCACCAGCGGCCCGCCGGAACACGACATTTCGCTCGAAGCAGCCATGTTCCAGGCCGTGCGCGAAGGCGAATTTTTGCTCTACTACCAGCCCATCGTCGACGCCCCCACGCGCCGCATCCAGGGCTTCGAGACCCTGATGCGCTGGAAGCACCCGACCCTGGGCATGGTGCCGCCGGTGCGCTTCATCCCCATCGCCGAGACCAATGGCCTGATCAACCTGCTCGGTGCCTGGGCCCTGAAGGCGGCCTGCGTGCAGCTCAAGCAGTTCGAGGAAGTGGCCAAGCGACCGCTGTACATCTCGGTCAACATCAGCCCGCGCCAGTTTCGCAACGATAAATTCCTCGAGGTGCTGGACCATGCGCTCGCCTTTTCCGGCATGAGCGGCAGCCAGCTGGTCCTCGAAATCACCGAAGGAACCCTGATGATCGACCCCGTGCACGCAGAATCGATCCTCGTCAAGATGGCCGAGCGACAGGCGCGCATCGCCATCGACGATTTCGGCACCGGCTATTCCTCGCTGGCGTACCTGAAACGCTTCCCCATCTCGGTGCTGAAAATCGACCGCGCCTTCGTCAAGGACTTGCCCGACGCGCCCAAGGATGGCGCGATCTGCAACGCGGTGCTCGACCTGGCCAAGCACCTGGGCCTGTCGGTGGTGGCCGAAGGCGTGGAAACCGAGGCGCAGCTCGACTACCTCGACCAGCGCGGCTGCCAGTACATCCAGGGCTACCTGACCGGCAAACCGATGCCGGCCCACGCGGCCATGGCCGCCCTCAGGGAAGACCTGTACGCGTCCCTGATGCCGATCGAACCGCAGGCGGGGATACGATGACTGCCGGCGCACTGCTCCATCCCGCTGCGCCCGGCCCGGCCAGCGCCGACGCCACCCTGAACCAGTTGTGGGAACGGGTGCGCCGGCGCGGCGACATGCCCGGCTTCGCCAAGGCCATCAGTTCCATTCTCGGCGCCATGCGCGGCGAGGACGAGCATCAGTTCAGCATGGCGCAAACGGTGCTGTCGGACCCGGTCCTGACCCAGAAGGTTCTGCGCCTGGCCAACAGCGGCATGTATTCGGCCTTCGGCCAGCGCATCAACACCGTCACCAAGGCGGTGCTGGTGCTCGGCACCGAAGCGATCGGCCACCTGGCGCTGGGCCTGAAGCTGATCGAGGAACTGACGCGCGCCTCGCCCGATTCGGCCATCGCCCACGTGGAGATGGAAAAGGCGGTGCTGGCCGGGATGGTGGCGCAGCAGGTCGCCGCCAGCGCCGCCGCGCGCGACTCCGAAGAAGCGGTGGTGTGCTCGATGCTGCACACGCTCGGGCGCATGATGATCACCTTTTACATGCCGGAACGCTGGACCGCGCTGCAGGCGGTCGGCGGCACCGGCGGCGAAGACGCCGCCGCGCCGCCGGTGCTCGGCCTGACGATGGAAGCGATCGGGCGCGCCGCCGCCGAACACTGGGGCTTGCCGAAAAATCTGATCAACGGCATGCGCCGGGTCGAGCCGGCCGAGCGCGGCGACGCGTTCACGCACGAAGACTGGCTGGCCGCGGTGTCGACCATGTCGTCGCAATGCGCCAGCTCCCTGTGGAACGACGACGAAGCGGGCGCCGCCAACGTGCGCGCGCTGGCCAGCAGTTTCTCGTCGATGCTGGGGGTCGCGCCGGACCATCTGATGAGCGCCATCGAAAAAGCCAAGGAGACGGCCGCAAGCGACCTGTCGATCGCGCCGCTGGCCAAGCCGGCCGAGAAGCGCGAAGCCGACATCGCCACGCGCCGCATGCGCGCCGAGGGCAACAAGGTGCTCCTGTCGGGCGTGTCCGACATGCGCGACGTCGTCGCCACGGCCAACCCGGGCCAGATGATGTCGATGGCGCTCGAGACGGTGTACCAGGGCCTGACCTTTTCGCGCGCCGTGGCCTTCCTGCGCAACCGCCGCGAGAACAGGTACGTCGCCAAGATGGGACTGGGCGACGGCGTCAAGGACCTGATCGGCGGCCTCGGTTTCGACGATACCTACAGCGCCAACGTGTTCCATGCCTCGCTCGGCAGCGACCGCGTGATCTTTGTCGAAAACGCGCACGACACCAAGTTCGCGGCCAAGCTGCCGCAGTGGTGGAAGGATGCGCTGTCGGGCGGGCGCAGTTTCGTGATCCTGCCGCTGTCGTCGAATGGCCAGCCGGTCGGCTTCATCTACGGCGACTGGGACGACAGCTTCCCGGCCATCCACCTGAGCCAGACCGAATTCGCATTGCTCAACGACCTGCGCGCGCTGATCGTCAAGACCGTGGTGCGCCGCCAGCAGGTGGAAACGGCCGCCGCGGCAGCCAAGCCGCGCTGATCAGGCCGCCTGCCTGCGCGCCAGGTGCAGGGTCTGGGTCGGGTAGGCGAACTCGATTCCCTCCTGGGCGAAGCGCCGGAACAAGGCCAGGTTGATGCCCTGCTGGATATCCATGTAGGCATCGTAATCGGCGCTCAGCACGTAGTACACGATTTCATAGATCAGCGCCGAGTCGCCGAACTCCTTGAAATGGGCGCGGTCGAAACGGGCCTCGGCCTGGGCCCCGACGGCATCCTCGACGATCTTCGGAATCGCCTGCACCTGCTGCTCGGTGCTCTGGTACGTCACCCCGATGGAAAAGGCGATCCTGCGCGTCTGCATGCGCTTGTAGTTGTGGATCCGGGCCTTGAGCAGGTCGCTGTTGGAAAAAATGATCTGCTCGCCGCCCAGGCTGCGCAGGCGGGTGGTCTTCAGGCCCACGTATTCGACCGTCCCGGCGCTGCCGTCGACGATGATGAAGTCGCCGATCACGAACGGCTTGTCGAGTACGATCGAGAGCGAGGAAAACAGGTCGCCCAGGATATTTTGCAGCGCCAGGGCCACGGCGATGCCGCCGATGCCCAGACTGGCGATCAGGGTGGTGATGTTCACGCCCAGGTTATCGAGGATCATCAGGGCGATCACCAGCCACAGGGCGGTGCGCGCGATGAAGCCCAGCGCCGCGGTCGAGGTGGTGGCCGCCACGTCGTCGCCGCTGCGGCGCTGGCGGTAATGCTCGAGCCACTCGCGCACCCCGGTGTCGCCCCAGCGCGCGATCTGCAGCAGCAGCACCACCACCGCCGCATGCGAGACGATCGTGATGGCGCGCGGCGGCAGCGCCAGGGTCAGGCTGCCCAGGTACAGGCCGGCCAGGATCAGGAACACGGGGTGGGTCGCGGCCAGCACGGCCACGGCCACGTCGTCGAGATAGGTGGCGGTGCGTACCGCGATCGCGCCCAGGCGGCGCACGAGCAGCGCCTTGAGCGCGCCCAGCAGGGTCGCCGCCAGCGCCGCCACTGCCAGCGCAATGCCCCAGGCCATCAGGCCAATGCCCCAAAAACTAATTGTCAACATGCATCGATTCCTTTCCCTGAATTGCCGTTTGCAAGGCGCGCTTGCGCGCCGGCGCGGGGCGCCAGTAGAATTCGCACGGCTGGCCCTGGTACTGGTGGCCGACGATGGCCGCGCGCATGCGCTCGTCGTCGCCGAACAGCACCGGCACCTGCGAGGTGTAGTGGCGCAGCAGGCGCAGCTTGCCTTCGACGTCGACCGGCACCGAGAAGCGCTCGGCCGGTGCCAGCTGCAGGCGCGCCATGGCCGCCTGCGGGCCGTCGGCGTCGCCGCGCCCCATGGCCGGATCGGCCACGTAGGGGAAATCTTCGTAGAACAGCAGGCCGGCCCCGGCCGCCGCCAGGCGCAGCGCCACGCGCGCCGTGATCTGGTGGTCGACATGGTCGCCGATGCCCAGCGGACTGACCAGCAGGATCGGCCCCAGGTCCAGGCAGATGCGGCGCAGCAGCAGATACAGTTCCTCGATATAGGCGGCGTCGTCGGTGTGCGGCGCGATCCAGCGCTCGCGCGCGCTGCGGTAGATCAGCTTGTTGGTGTGCGCGCTGCGCCGGTAGATCGAGTCCGGAAAGCTCAGGTGCACGAATTCGGCCCGGATCGAATGCATCGCGGCGATATCCTCGCTGCGGCGGATGCGCGGGCTGACGTGGCCGCGCCGCGCCGGCACCTTGCTGACGCTGCCATCAGGCGCAACCGGCGCCGGCGGGTTGCCGCTGCAGATGGTCACCACCAGGGTCGAGACCCCCTGCAGCGCGTGCAGCAAGCCGCCGCAGCTCAGGGCCGCATCGTCGAGGTGGGGCGAGAGGATCACCACGCGTTCGTAGGCATCGAAGTCGAGGCCGTCGAGCAAGGCGCGCGCGCTCATGCTTCCCACCCGATCAGGTCGCCGTAACTGGTGCGCGCACGCGCCAGCATGCGCGCCGCCAGCGCGGCGTCGCCCACCAGCGGATTGGCGGCCAGCGCGGCGATGCGCGGTGCCAGGGCCGCGCTGGCGGCGGCGCCGGCGGACAGGCGCTGGTAGCGTTCGAGCGCGCCCATCAGCGGCGCCAGCGAGGCCGGCATGGCCGGCACCGGCGTGCGCGCGATGCCGTCCTTCGACAGGCGCACCCGGGTCTCGATCACGGTGTCGTCGGCGAACTGGGCGGTGGCGCCGCGGTTGGGCAGGTTCAGCACCAGTTCCAGCGGTTCGGCCGCGAAGAGCGCACGCATGACCTTGACCGCCATGTCGCCGAAGCCGGCCGAGCCGCGGTAAAAACGCAGCTGCGGCCGGGCCGCTTCGGCCTCTTCGGCGAAGTGCGCGTAGTAGCGGCCCAGCGAGGCGGCCACCACGTCGCTGCGCGGGCCGACCCGGCGCGCCTGTTCGACGAACGCCTGCGGGTACAGGTAATACGGCAGGTAGGAGTTGGGCCAGCCCCGCCCTTCGGCGCGCGCCATCTCGAGCGCGTACGTAAAGCGCAGCTGGTGTTCCTCGTCCAGTCCGGGCGGGGCGGCCAGGCCGGGCCCCAGCGCGCCACATGGTTCGGCGCCGAAGCCGACGTCCTGGTACCAGGTGGCGTGATTCAAGCCGTTGCAGGCAAAGCCCGGCGTGCCGGCGGCGCCGAGCGCGTGGCCGAGCGCTTCGAGGTCTTCGTCGGACTGGTCGCACATGCCGATCACCGGCACCAGCGCCTGGTCGGCCAGGGCCTGGGTGACGATGTTGCTCGGATTGGTATAGTTGAGCAGGATCGCGCCGGGCGCCAGGCGCGCCATCGCCGCCCCCACCCGCAGCGCCTCGGGCACCGAGCGCAGGGCATAAAAGAAGCCGCCCGGGCCGACCGTTTCCTGGCCCGGGATGTCGAATTCGAGCGGCAGCGTCTCGTCGATGCGGCGCGCCGCCAGTCCGCCCGGCCGGGTCGAATTGAGCACCAGGCCGGCCCCTTCGAGGGCTTGTTCGAGCGTGGCCGCCGGCGTGACCGTGAACGGGGCGCCGGCGCTGCGCGCCAGGTTGGCGCACAGGCGCGCCACCACGTCGAGCCGCCCGCCATCGGTGTCGTACAGGCGTACCGCGCGCAGCGGCAGTTGCGCCGCCTGGGCAATCAGGGCCTGCATCAGGCCCGGCGTGTAGGCGCTTGCTCCGCCCAGTACTGTCAATATCGTCATTGCATCTCCCCGGCCATGGCCGCGATGCGGGACGGCTCCTCGAGCACGCCTCCGCGTTGGTTCATCATGCGCGCCGCCGCCGCCGTCGCCAGGCGCAGGGCCGGCTCGGGCGCGGCGCCACGCGACAGGGCCGCCAGCAGGCCGGCGCAAAAGGCGTCGCCGGCGCCGGTGGCGTCGAGCGGCTCGGCCGGCGCGGCGGCCACGTGCAGCGGCGCGGCGCCGAAATAGCCGCTCGCGCCGGCCGCGCCGCACGTGACCACCAGCGCGCGCGCCGCCCCGGCCAGGCGCACGGCAGCTTGCGGCACCGAGCCGCACGCGGCCTCGGCCTCTTTTTCGTTCAGTACCAGCACATCCCAGGGCGTGCCGTCCAGCTGCGCCAGGGCCGCCAGGCGCTGCGGGGCCCAGCTGCCGCTGACGCAGACCTTCGCCCCCTCGCGGCGCGCGGCCGCCAGCGGCGCGGCCAGCCGCGCCGCTTCTTCCAGGCCGGGCACGTGGATCCAGGCCGCCTGCGGCAGGCGCGCGACCCGGTCCAGCGCGGCGTAGGCGGCGCTGCTGAGAAAGGCGCGCTCGCCGGCGCTGGCATATACCAGCGAGACGGCCGGATTGTCGGGCGCGCCCCAGCCGTGCAGGGTGATGCCGAGGCGCGCGGCCAGCGCGCCCAGCGCCAGGTCGGCCAGGCCGGCGCCCACGGGCGCCGCCAGGCTCACGCGCAGCCCCAGGGCGGCGGCCACGCTGGCGCTGTTGACGGCGCCGCCGAAGCGAAGCGCGATGGCGTCGACGAACACCTCGGTGCCCGGCGCCGGCGGCGCCGACGGCGGCACGAAAATGTCGAGATAGGCCATGCCGGCCACCAGCAGCTCGCTCATGCGGCCGCCAGGGCCGGGGCCAGCGCCGGCGCGTCCGCGCCGCTGCGCGCCACCGCCGTGATGAATTCGTCGCCCCAGCGCGTCACGTCGTGCTCGTCGACGATGGCGGCCATGCGCGCGGTGCGGTAGGCCGCCTCGTCGCCCCCCATGGTCAGCGCCTGGTGCAGGGTGGCCGTCATCGAGGCCTGGTCGTAGGGATTGGTCAGCAGCGCGCCATGCAGCTCGACGGCGGCGCCGGCGAACTCGGACAGGATCAGCACCCCGCTCTTGCCCTGGGCGCGCTTGGTGGCGACGAATTCCTTGGCCACCAGGTTCAGGCCGTCGCGCAGCGGGGTGATCCAGGCGATGTCGCAGGCGCCGTAGTGGGCCACCACCTCGGCGAACGGCAGCGAGCGGTAGAAATAGCGCACCGGCACCCAGTTCAGGGTCGAGAAGCGGCCGTTGATGCGCCCCACCGTGCGGTCCACTTCCTCGCGCAGGCTCTCGTAGATTTCCATGCCCGGCGCGGCCGGGGTAATGATGTTGAGCAAAGTGACGCGCCCGGCGTGTTCGGGATGCTGTTCGAGCAGGCGCTCGAAGGCTTGCAGCTTTTCCAGCGACCCCTTGACGTAGTCGAGCCGCTCGACCGAGACGATGCCGGTGACCCCGTTCAGGTAGGCGTCGATCTCGGCCATCCCGGCTTGCACCTCGGCGCTGGCGACCAGTTCGCCCACCAGCGCGGCATCGGTGCCGACCGGATGGGCGCCCAGGCCAACCTGGCGCCCGCCAACGTCGATGCAGGTGGCCATCTTGTCGACCCCGAGCGCGCAACCGTAGGTCAGAAAGCGCGGTGCGCACGACACCGTCTCGAGTACTTCCATGGGCGCGAACGAGCGCACCGCGTCGACGAAGTTCTCGACGTAGCGCGGGATGTGAAAGCCGACGTAATCGCATTGCAGCAGGCTGCCGATGATGTCGCGCCGCCATGGCAGAATATTGAATACGTCGCTCGACGGAAAGGCGGTGTGGTGGAAAAAGGCGATCTTCAGGTCCGGGCGCAGCGGGCGCAAAAAGGCCGGCACCATCCACAAGTTGTAATCATGAATCCAGGCCACGGCACCTTCGGCCGCCTCGCGCGCGGTCTGCTCGGCGAACAGGCGGTTAACTTCCAGAAAGCGCTCCCAGTGCGCCTGGTTGAACTCGGCCTTGTCGGGAAAGGAAAAGATGATCGGCCAAAACGCTTCCTTGGAAAACTTTTTGTAGAACAGGTCGATATCTTCCGCGCTCAGGGCGATGCGGGCCGCGTCGAGCTGGGGATAGCGGGCCGGATCGACCCTGGCCCGGCTGACGAAACCGTCCGGATTGCGGCTTTCCTGCTGCGACCAGGCCACCCACGCGCCGGGCCGGCCATCGGCGAAAAAGCGCAGCAGGGTCGGGATGATGCCGTTGGGGCTTTTCGGGCGTTGCTGGCGCACCACGCCGTCGACGCACACTTCATCGTACGGCAGGCGGTGATACACCATCACCAGTTCGGCCTGGCCGCGCTGGTCGATGCGCGCCTGGGCCGCCGCCATGGTCTCGACCAGGGTGCCGTGATGGGCCAGTCCCTGCAGGATGCCGCCGCAGCCCTCGTGCGAGGCGAGGTGCACGCGCGCCATCTTGCGCACCCGCTCGGCCAGGGCCGGTTCGGCGCCGCCGACCACGATGCCGCGAAAACCGGCTTCGAACATCGACAAATCGTTCAGGGTGTCGCCGGCGACGACCACCGAGGCCGGGTCGATGCCTTCAGCCTGCACCAGGCGCGCCAGCGCGGGGCCTTTGCCGACGCCGCGCGGCAGCACGTCGAGGTAGCGTCCGGCCGAAAACAGCAGGTCGCAGCCGAGCGCCTCGACCGCCTCGCGCAGCGCCGCCGTGATGCCGCCTTCGTTGACGAAAAACGAGCAGCGCCGTTCCTGCGGCACCTGTTGCAGCTGCAGATGGGGAAACGCCGCCAGCGCCTTCATCACCACCTGGGCACCGGGCCAGTGGGCGGCGATTTCATGGTGCAGCGGCTCGACCGGACGCAGGTCGCCGTGGACGATGGTGGCGCCGACGTCGGCGATGATGTAATCGGGCAGCGGGATGGTCGGATCGCTCAGCAGGGGAATCACCGATTCGAGGCCGCGTCCGGTAATGAAGACCAGCTTGGCGCCGTCCAGGCCGCCGCTGAACAAGTCGCGCACGCGGCGCCGGGCGGCGGCGGTGCCTGCCAGCAAGGTGCCGTCGAGGTCGGTTGCCAGCAGCAAGGGCCGGGAAATTGACGGGGAGGTCCACTGAAGTGGCGATAAGATAGACATGGCAAAGCATCCTTCGAAACGATGTGTCCGGCGCATGGGTTGGGTAGCGGCGAACCAGGGTCGAAGCGCGAACATCAGGGGCAAGGGGCCCGATTCGCGCGGGGCGGAGGGCAAGAGTCGGGACGCGCGGCGCCGCCGGCATCTTGCCAGGCGATGAGAGCAAACAACGGCCAGGATGGCACGCCGCCTTGCCTGAAGAACTACTACAGCAAGATTAAGCGGCGCTTAACTCTCGGAAAGCTTGCGAATTATATCACGCCGCCGCACGCCGCATTTCAATCGTGCGCCCCGTTGCGCGGGCAGCCGCCCTGCGCGTGTGCGCTACAACCGCATCGAAACGGGCGCCCGCGCGATCGACCTGGTCGAAGCGGAAGACTTCCCCGTCACCGCCATGCGCGATCCGGCTTACCGTTCGACCTTCGTCTACGGCAATGTGATTGTCAAGAACGGCGACCATGGCAGCGTCATCCACTACGGCGGCGACCACTTCTATAGCGCTGCTGGCAATACCTGGGGCGAGCCGATTTTCCGCAAAGGCACCTTGTACTTCTTCAATAACACGGTGCACATGACGGGCGCGAATGTGTCGCTGTTCCAGTTGTCGGCCACCGAAGAGACGGCCGAAGTGCGGAATAAGGTGTTTGTCGCCGCGCCAAGCGTGACGGCCTTCAGGATGCGTTCGAATTCGGGCGTGGGTCCGGGCTGGACCGCGGGCGGCATCGTCAACCTGGGTAAAAACTGGGCGACGACGGGCTGGCGCGACGGCGCCGTACCCGGCCAGCTGAACGGCCAGGGCAATATGCTGTCGGGCAGCGCCGCGCCGCAACGCGCTGGCCCATCCGGTCCGGTGGCAGCTCAAGCCAGGCATCGCCCCGCGTGAGGTCAATGGCGCCGCGATCGACCTGGGCGCGGTCGAAAAATAAGACCGGCCCGTGTGCGCCGGCGGCGCGGCCTTACGCGATGTCCGGCGTATCGACCCGCACGTCGCCGCACTGGGCGCGGTGCATCAGCGCATGGTCGATCAGCACCAGGGCCAGCATGGCTTCGGCGATCGGCGTGGCGCGGATCCCCACGCAGGGGTCGTGCCGGCCGAAGGTCTCGACCATCACCGGATTGCCCGCCTTGTCGATCGAACGGCGCGGCGTGCGGATCGACGAGGTCGGCTTGATCGCAATCGACACCGTAATATCCTGGCCGGTCGAAATGCCGCCCAGTACGCCGCCGGCATTGTTACCGACAAAGCCTTCCAGGGTCAGCTCATCGCCATGCTCCGAGCCGCGCTGGGCCACCGAGCGGAAACCGGCGCCGATTTCCACGCCCTTGACCGCGTTAATGCCCATCATGGCGTAGGCGATGTCGGCGTCGAGCTTGTCGTAGATCGGCTGGCCCAGGCCCACCGGCACGTTTTTGGCCACCACATCGATGCGCGCGCCGATCGAGTCGCCATCGCGCCGCAGTGCATCCATGGCCGTTTCCATGCGCGCGATCAGGCCGGCGTCGCCGCTGGCGGCAAAGAAGGGGTTGTTCGGCACGTGTTCCCACGCCTCGAACGGCACCGGAATGTCGCCCAGCTGGCTCATGCAGCCCATGAAGACGGTGCCGTACTGCTCGTGCAGCCATTTCCTGGCGATCGCCGCCGCCCCCACCACGGGCGCCGTCAGGCGCGCCGAGGAGCGCCCGCCGCCGCGTGGATCGCGCACGCCGTACTTGTGCCAGTAGGTGTAGTCGGCGTGGCCGGGCCGGAAGCTCTCGACGATATTGCCGTAATCCTTGCTGCGCTGGTCCTGGTTGCGGATGATCAGCATGATCGGCGTGCCGGTGGTCTTGCCTTCGTACACGCCGGACAGGATCTCGACCGTGTCGGCTTCCTGGCGCTGGGTGACGTGGCGCGAGGTGCCCGGTTTGCGGCGGTCGAGGTCGGGCTGGATGTCGGCTTCGGACAACACCAGGCCGGGCGGGCAGCCATCGATCACGCAGCCGATGGCCGGTCCGTGCGACTCGCCAAACGTTGTAACGGTAAACAGCTTGCCAAAAGAATTGCCGGACATGATAGGAAAGTGAGTGGCGGAAAAGCCAATTCTACCAGCCCGCGCGCTTTTGCTGGCGGCACCGGCCAACCGCCGCCCGGTCGCTGCCGAGCTGACTGAGCATTTTATCAACCCGCTTGGTGCGTTGTGCAATTTCTTTTTCTTATCGTTAATAGATACAGTCAGCCGAATTCGTGGCATCCTGTTGGAAAGCAGTGCTTGTTCCGCAATCTGTGTCGCCCTGTCCGCATGGATATGCGTTACTGTAACAATTGGACGTATACTGGCGACGCGTCATTACCGAGAAACGCCTGGAGAAGCGACACATGCCCCCATCGAGCACGCCCTTGGACCACCTTGAGGACGACCACGACGACCTGGTATTTTTGGAGGAACATCCCGCGGCGCCGGTAGCCGGGGGTGAGAACGGTGTTTGGCGCGTGATGATCATCGACGATGACGAAGACGTGCACTCGACCACCACCTTCGCCCTCGGCAACCTGGACATGCAACAGCGTCCGCTCGAATTCGTGCACGCCTACTCGGCCGGCCAGGCGCGCGAAATGCTCAAGCACGAACACGACATCGCCGTCATCCTGCTCGACGTGGTGATGGAACAGGACGACGCCGGCCTGCACCTGGTGCGCTACATCCGCGAAACGCTCAAGCTGGCCGACGTGCGCATCATCCTGCGCACCGGGCAGCCGGGCTACGCGCCCGAAATCGACGCCATCCGCGATTTCGACATCAACGACTACAAGACCAAGTCCGAACTGACCCGCATCAAGCTGTTTACGACGGTGACGGCGGCGATCCGCTCGTACCAACAAATCCGCGCGATCAGCGCCAACCGGCGCGGCCTGGACCTGGTGGTGCGCGCCAGCACCGAGCTGATGGCGTTGCACGGGGTGCAGAACTTCGCCGCCGGCGTGCTGGCCCAGATCGCCGACATCCTGGGCGTGGAGCCGAACGGCGTGCTGTGCGTGCAGGAGTGCCCGGACGGGCGCTGCCGCGAACTGCACATCATCGCCACCGCCGGCGCCTACCGCCGGCTCGGTGCCGGCAACCTGACCGCGCTGGAGGACGCCACCGTCGCCACGGCCATGGAGCGCACCCTGGCCCAGCGCCGCAACATCTACGAGCCAGGCACCGTCACCCTGTTCTTCGCCGGGAAATCGAGCCGCGATTTCGTCGCCTGCCTGGCGCCGGGCCGCGCGCTCGGCGAGATCGACCAGCGCCTGCTCGAAGTGTTTTGCAGCAATGTCGCCGTGGGGCTCGATAACGTCGAACTGGTGACCCACCTGCACAATGCGGCCTTCTACGACCAGCTGTCCAAGCTGCCCAACCGCACGCGCCTGGTCGAGATCCTCGACGCCACCATGGCCGGGCCGGCGCGCAACGACGCCACCCTGTCGCTGGTCGACCTCGACCACTTCGCCGAAACCAACGACGCGCTCGGGCACCAGTTCGGCGACATGCTGCTCGTCGCCGTGGCCACCCGCCTGCAGCAGCGCCTCGGCCAGCAGCTCACCGTGGCGCGTATCGGCGGCGATATTTTTTCCGTGCTGGGCGACGCCGAGGCGGTCAATCCGGTCCGGATCCTGGAGCTGTTCGAAACGCCCTTCTCGATCGACGGCCAGGATGTGCAGCTGTCGGCCACCCTGGGCCTGGTGCGGCTGTCGGAACACGACGGCAGCGGCGCCGATGCGCTCAAGGATGCCGACATCGCCCTCAAGCGCGCCAAGAGCCAGCAGCGCGCCGGCCACTTCTATTTTTCGCGCAGCATGGGCGTGGAAATCCGCGAACGCGTGCGCATGATGCACGCGCTGCGCACCGGCTTCGCCAAGGGCGAGCTGTTCGTCGTCTACCAGCCGCAGATCGACCTGGTGGCGCGCCGCCCGGTGGGCGCCGAAGCGCTGCTGCGCTGGCAGACCGCCGACGGCACCTATATTTCGCCGGACCGCTTCATTCCCATCGCCGAGTATTCGGGCCTGATCATCGACATCGGCGAGTGGGTGCTGCGCAGCGCCTGCCACGAACTGGTGCGCCTGCGCGAAGCCGGGCACCGCCAGTTCACCATGTCGATCAACGTCTCGCAGGTGCAGTTCCGCCATCCGTATTTTCTTGACATGCTGCGCTCCGCGCTGGAAGAAACCGGGGCGCCGCCGGAATTCGTCGAACTCGAAATCACCGAATCGATGGCGATGGAAGAGCCGGACCTCCTGATCAAGATGCTGGCCCAGATCAAGCACACCGGCGTATCGATCGCGATCGACGACTTCGGCACCGGTTTTTCGTCGCTCTCGTACCTGCAGCGACTGCAGGTGGACCGGCTCAAGATCGACCGCGCGTTCGTCACCGAAATCACCAATTCGGCGCGCGGCAGCAGCATTGCCGAAATGGTGATCCAGCTCGGGCGCAACCTGGGCCTGTCGGTGATCGCCGAAGGGGTCGAGGACGAACGCCAGGCCGAGATACTGCAGTCGCTCGGCTGCCCGCTGGCGCAGGGCTTCCTGTTCGCCCGGCCGATGGCCACCACGGCGCTGTACGAGTGGCTCAACGACGAAGCCCTGCCCGGCTGCGCATGATGCAGGTGACGGTCGACATCACCAAACGCGATGTGTTCCTGGTTTCGCTGGCGATGATTCCGCGCCTGAAGGGCAACTGGATTTTCATGGGCGTGCTGGCGCTGGCGATCTTCGTGCTGGTGCTGGTGACGCGCACGCCGGACAATCTGTACTCGCTGGGCGTGGCGGCGGTGGCCGCGCTCGGGGGCGCCCTGGGCGGGGGGCTGTCGGCCCTGACCATCAATATCGCGACCATGCTGCTCAAGCTCGATGCCGGCAATCCGATGCTGGGGCGTCACCACTATGCGCTGACCGACGCCGGGCTGGAGCGGCGCGCGGGCAACCAGGACAGCATGCGGCCATGGGCGGCGATTGCCTCGGTGGGCCGGCTGGGGGGATATATCCTGTTCCGGCTGGAGGGGAACGGCATTTTCGTGCTGCCGCGCCGCGCATTCAGTAGCGGCGAGGCGTTCCAGGCGTTCTGGGAACGGGCCGGGGCGCTTAAAGCTGCGGCCTGAACGGCAAGCACCCGCCCACCGTCGCCTCCGAAGTATCCTAGCAGCAAGCAATCGTTGCACGTCGGCAACAGCGCCCCTTCCCCGCACCGTAATCGCACCGTGCGCGCCTGCGTTCACGTAATATCGACTCCATGCTTTGCAATGGATGGGGCGCCAACTTGAATGAATGCATGAGGATGAACACTTCGCGGTGCTCCCCAAGCCTGGCGCGGCGCGCCTGGCGCGGCTGTGCACTGCTCTGGCTCGCCTGTCTCGCCCTGAGCGGACCGGCCCTGGCGCTCGATCCCGACAAAGCCTTCCACCACTTCGTGCGCACCAGCTGGTCGATCCAGAACGGCTTGCCGCAGATCAGCGTGCAAGCCGTCACCCAGGATCAGCAAGGCTACATCTGGGTTGCTACCCAGAATGGCCTGGCGCGCTTCGACGGCGTGCGCTTCACCACCTATTCGCCGGAGAACCAGCCGGGCCTGGCCGGCGTGTGGATCCGCAGCCTGATGGCCGACAGCGCCGGGCGCGTCTGGATCGGCACCTACAAGGGCCTGACCCTCTACGAAAACGGCGTGTTCCGCATCATCCCCGCCGCCGATAGCACCCAGTTCCCCATGCTCGACATCCATGCCGTGGCCGAAGACCAGGGCCGGCTGGTGGTGGCCACCACCAGCGGCGTGTTCGACTACGAGGGCGGCAAGCTGGTGCATCGTCCCGGCAGCCCGGCGCCGGCCACCGCCCTGCTCAAGAGCGCCGACGGCATCTGGATCGGCGGTACCGGCGGCATCTTCCACAGCAGCGGCAAACACACCGAACTGATACCGCTGCCGGCCGGCCTGCGCCATGGCGTGGTCACGCGGCTGGCCGAGGCGCAAGGCAAAATCTGGGCCGGCACCAGCGTCGGCCTGTTTGCGCGCGCCGGCGGCGTGCTGGAAGCGGCGGGCACCGAGCCCGTCTTGCAAAACTCGCCGACCACCATGCTGTACCAGGACAGCGACCGCAACCTGTGGGTTGCCAGCAACGCCGGCATGGCGCGCATCCGCAACGGCAAGACCACCGAAGTCATTCCCGACAAGAACCCGGCCGCCTTCAAGGGGGTGCTGGCCGCCTTTGAAGACCGCGAGCGCAACCTGTGGCTGGGCAGCCAGTGGCAGGGCCTGGTGCGCCTGTGGAACGGCTCGACCCGGCGCCTGGCCGCGGCGGAAGGCTTGACCGAACCGATCGTCTGGTCGCTGGCACGCGCGCCGGACGGGCGCACCTGGGTCGGCACCAGCGACGGCCTGAGCGTGTTCAGCGACGGGCGCTTCCGCCATGTGCTGTCGGGCAGCGAGCTGCCGCATCCGCACGCCTACAACCTGCTGGCCGACGCCGACCGCATCTGGATCGGCACGCGGCGCGGCCTGGCGCTGTGGCGCGACGGCAAAGTCGAGACGCCGGCCCTGTTCGCGCCGATGGCCGCGGCGCAGATCAACGGCATCGTGCGCGACCGCACGGGCGTGCTCTGGTTTCCGACCAGCGAAGGCGTATTCCGGCTGGAAGGCGCCACGCTGACCAAATACGGCAAGAACGAGGGCCTGCGCGACGTGCGCGCGCGCCAGGTGCGCGAACTCAAGGACGGACGCATGCTGGTGACCACCCAGGACGGCTTGTACGAACTGCGCGGAGAACGCATGGTGCAGATCGGCCTGGACAGCGGCTTGCGGCCCGGGATGGACATAACCGCCATCACCGAGCTGAAAGACGGCGCGCTGGTGCTCGGCACGCTGACCGAGGAAATCTACCTGTTCAACGGCCGCCGCTGGCACAAGTTCGGCAGCGCCGAGGGTTTTCCGCCGAATGCGTCGTTCTTCCTGACGGAGGACGCGGCCGGCTATCTGTGGTCGGCCGGCCTGCGCGGCATCCTGCGCGCCCCGCTGGCCGACATGCGCCGGGTCCAGAACGGCCAGGCCAAAACCGCCTCCGGGGAGATGCTTCTCAACGAACGCGGCGACCGGCGCAGCGGCGAGCAGGGTTTCTGCTGCAACGGCGCCGGCACTTCCAAGGGCTTCATGGACCCGGCGGGCACCCTGTGGCTGCCCAGCCGCGATGGCGTGGTCACGCTCGACACCATGGGCATGACCAAGAACATGACGGCGCCGACGGCCGTGATCGAACGCGTGCGCGTGCTCGACACCTGGCGCGACATCCGCCACGGCCAGGGCGGCGCCCTGCGCATGCGCGAAGATGCGCGCGACCTGGCGTTCGAGTTCACCGCCCTGAGCTTCCAGGACCCGGCCAGCGTGGTGCTGCGCTACCGCCTGCACGGCTACGACAAGGACTGGCGCGAACTGCAGGCGGGCGCACCGCGCTCGGTCAACTACACCAACCTGCCGGCCGGCTCGTATAGTTTCGAGGTCAAGGCCAGCAACAATGCCGATGTCTGGAACAAGCTGCCGGCGCGCCTGGACTTCCTCATCGCGCCGCATTTCTACGAGACCAGCTGGTTTTACGGACTGCTGCTGGCCTGCCTGGGCGGCACCGTGTACGGGGGCTTTCGCCTGCAGCGCCATGCTCACGAAAAGCAGCGCGCCGCGCTCGAGCAGCAGGTGGCCGAACGCACCGAACAGCTGCATGTGGCCAACCGCGCGCTCGAACTGGCCAGCCAGACCGACCCGCTCACCGGGCTGCACAACCGGCGCTACCTGAGCAACCAGATCCCGGCCGACCTGGCCTTCTACGAGCGCGAAAACAAGCGCACCGGGTCGAGCGACAACACGCTGCTGTTCGCGCTGGTCGACATCGACCACTTCAAGCGCATCAACGACACCTACGGCCACCGCGCGGGCGACCGCGTCTTGCAGCAAGTGTCGGACGTGCTGCGCGCCCAGGTGCGGGTGGGCGACTACATCGTGCGCTGGGGCGGCGAAGAATTCCTGCTGGTATGCCGGCCCAGCACGCGCCAGTTCGTGCCGGTGCTGGGCGAGCGGATCCGGCGCGCGGTCGCCAACCACGTCTTCGACCTGGGCGACGGCATCCAGGTGTCGCTCACCTGTTCGGTGGGGCTGGCCGAGAGCGGCCTGTATCTGGACGACAGCAAGGGCGTCAGCTGGGAACATCTGGTGGAACTGGCCGACGCCGCGCTGTACTGGGTCAAGGCGAATGGCCGCAACGGCTGGAGCGCACTGCGGCCCAAGCCCGATGCCGACAACCGCGAGCTGATCGAAAAGCTGCACCTGGGCGCGCAGGCGATGTTAGACACCGGCCGCGCGACCCTGATCAGTTCAGGCGACCAGCTCACGCCGGCGCAGGCGGCACTGGCCGAGTCGAACGACCCGGCGTGAACAGCTTGATCGTTTAGTGAGCATCGACGCGCGTCGATGCAGGCGTTCAGAACTTCAGGATGTCGCCATCGGCCGGAATGCGCACGCGGTCCCCGATGCCGTGTTGCTTGACATGCTCCCTGAGTTCTTTCCTGCTCACCGTCATGTGGTTGATCGCATCCATATGCGTGGCAATAATGGTCGCGTTCGGCATGAGCTGGTAGGCGTGAAGCACATCGTCCTTGCCCATGATGATGGACCCGCTGTAGCCGACCATGCGGGCGTCGCCGGCATTGATAATGATGATCTCGGGCTTGAATTTTTCCAGGGTCTGGTCGACCTCGGCGCGCCATACGGTGTCACCGACGATGTAGACGGTTTTCGCGCCAGGCGCCTGGAAGACAATCCCCATCGCTTCACCGAGCGCTTCGGCCACCGGCGCCTTGGCGTACATCTCGTCGGTCCCGTGCTTGCCGCCGGTCCTGGTCAACTGCACGCCTTCGAACACGGTGTCCTCCCCGAGGATGCGGACATTGGTGAAGCCCTGTCCGCGAATCAGTGTCGCATCGGCTTCATGCTGTACGAACAGAGGCAGCGTTTTAGGAATGAACTGGTGAGCGCCGCCGTCCCAATGGTCGAGGTGAGTATGACTGACGATCACCGCGTCGACGCCCTTCATGATCTCTTTCACCGATATCGGCAGCTCGACCAGCGGGTTGCGCAGCTGGCTGTTGAACGTTCCCGCGAAGCCGGGGTAGGTGCCCTTCCTGGCCAGGAACGGGTCGACCAGGAAGGTCTTGCCTGCAAAGCTGATCTTCGCGGTGGCGTTACGGATTTGCTGCACCTGCACCGTTTGCGTGGCCGCTGCCGAGGCGCCGCTGGCGGCGTGGGCGGGTACGGTTGCCGTGCCAAGGGTCAAAGCCAGGGCGATCACTAGGGTTTTTACTCGTTGCATTTTGCTACTCCATGTAGGTGGTGTTCGGTAGGCGTATTGTGGACGCATCGCCTTCCCTATAAAATTGACCCACAAGCCATTTATCGACACTTTCGGGCCACCACCGCCATTCTGCTCATCATGACCACAAAAACGCCCGTCGTCGCCCTGATCGCCTATCCCAACTTCAGCCCGTTCCACTTCGCCGTGCCCTATCTGGTATTCAACGCGGAGTTGCCTGAAGGGCGGCTGTTCGACCTGAAGATCGTCTCGCCGGGCGCCCGGCCGTTAACCGCCGAACGCGCACTGACCCTGCACCCGGACGGCGGACTGGAGCTCACGGAAGCAGCCGATATCCTGGTGGTGCCGGGCTGGGACGACTTGAACGCGCATCCGGAACCGGATCTGGTGTCGGCACTGTCGCGGGCCCATGCACGAGGCGCCCATGTGGTCGGACTGTGCTATGGCGCGTATGCGCTTGCCTATGCCGGGCTACTTGACGGCAAAAGTGCCTCGACCCATTGGATGGCCGAAAAGGATTTCAGCGCCCGTTTTCCGCGCGTGAAACTCGATATGAATGCCCTGTACGTGGATGAGGACAAGCTGATTACCTCCGCGGGCACCGGTGCCGGGCTCGACTGTTGCCTGTACATCGTGCGCGCATACTACGGCCCCAAAATCGCCAACAAGGTTGCCAGAACCATGGTCATCCCCCCGCACCGCGAGGGTGGGCAGGCGCAATTCATCGAGCAACCGATGGCGGTATCGACGCAAGACGCCCAGGTCAACCGTCTGCTCGATTATTTGCGGGAACATCTGGGCCAGTCGCACCATATCGATGAACTGGCGGCGCGCACGTCGATGAGCCGGCGCACGTTCACGCGGCACTTCAGCAAGGCGACCGGCATGACCTTGGTCGACTGGCTGGTCAACGAGCGCCTGCAATGCGCGCGCGACCTGCTGGAAACGACATCCCTGTCAGTCGAGAAAATTGCCGATCTTGCAGGGTTCCAGACGCCGATTTCATTGCGCCAGCACTTCAAGAAGCGTTTTCAAGTCAGTCCCAGGGACTGGCGCAGGACGTTCGGGCAGAAAATGGCAACGGCGGCGCACTGAAGGCTGCCCGGGCATGCGCCGCCTGTGCACGCGCCGGCATGCAACATCGGCTCAGCCAACCCGCTTGCGGCGGGCCGCGCCAGCGACCAGCGCCAAACCGGCAAGTAGCATTCCATAGGTCGCCGGTTCCGGCACCGGACTGGTCGACGGCGTCGTATCGCGCGATTCAGCTTCGGCCCACAAGCTGATCGACAGCTTCAGGTTCTGCGTGGTCGATTTGGTGTTCTCGAACATGATCGACAAACGCTCGCTTGCCGACTGCGAGAACGGCAAATTCGGGTCGCTACTCCAGGTCGGCGCAGTCAACTTGAATTGCGTCGTCGTAGTCGGGTACCAGTCGGGCGCGGCGCTTTCGAAGCCCATGCTGGCCTTGAGGGTTGAATTTTCCCTCAGTACATTTGTACGTGGCAGTGACGTTGCCACACTGCCACTCGCGTCGGCAAAGAACGTGATCTGCGTGCCAGGCGAGAGGACGAATTCTTCGATGAACATGAAGTTCGACGCGGTCGCCGACCGGTTATAGCCGACACTGCCCGTGGTCGAAGCGGCCGCACTCAAGGCCAGGCTCTGGAAATGTCCTCCGCTGATGGTCGAGACCACGCTGCCCTGGGGGACGGACATGCTGGCATCGAGATCGCGGCTATACAGCGCGCTCGTCCTGTCCTCGCTGCTGTTGCGCGTGGCACGTAGTCCGCTCTCGATGATATCGCCGCCCGCCCGCGTGCCAGGGTAGCTGGCATAGTGCGGCTTGACGATCGAGAGCGATGGCGCGATGCCGTCGTTTGGCAGCAGGTCTACCAGCGAGTACGAAAAATTGTTCAATGTGCCTTGTGCGCTCACTTGCGCGCCGGCGGACAACGGGACGACGAGCGCTGCGGTCAATGCCAGCGTGTTAACAATTGTGTTCATAAAAATCCTGGGTGAATAGTGAGCGTGTTTAACACGGCATGCGGCAAGCCGGTGCAGCACTTGCACTTGGGCAGGCGCGTCCACCGTCAGGACGCGCCCATCGCGGCGCCGTCCGGCAATCAGTCTTCGCCCCGGAGCTTGCGTCGGCGACGGACGGCACCGGCGACCAGGGCCAGTCCGGCAGCCAGCATGGCCGTGGTGGCCGGCTCAGGCACAGGGCTTGGCGGCACCACGGTCGCTTTCACAGCTTGCACAGACGCGTGCAAGGAGTACTTCAGATCCAGGTTCCGTGAAAACGCCGAGTTGTTGTCGAGCGTAAGCGAGAAGCGCTCACTGGCAGGGCTTTCACCTGCATGGCCGTTCCATGCTTTCAGGGTGATGAAATTTGATTCATATACATAATCACCCGGCCCATTTGGTCCATAGGCATTTAAAGACACCTCAGCCTGGATTTCCGCATAGTCCTGATATGCCTGATGTACCTCGCCTTCTGGCAGCGTGACCGAGGCGCTTCCGGTGAAGTCTGCGAAAAACGACACCCGCGTACCCGGCGAGAGCACAAACTCGGTGATGTTCAACCCGGCATACCCACCCGCCTGGCGGCTTGCCGCGGGGGCGCTGGTCGTCGAGGCCACGGAGCGCAATTGCAATGAATGAAAATCAGTACCCGTCAAGCTCGCGCCGCCCGTGCCGACAGGGGTGTCGAGGCTAACGTTGAGGCCGCGGCTATAAGGCGCTGTCGATTGGCTACGGCTGTCGTCAAACCATGGCTCAACGCTCTCGTACTGCCTGAGCGAGCCCGACACCCAGGCGCCACCGGCATAACCCTGGGGCGTGACGATGCTGAGCGACGGGGCAATGCCATCGTTGGGCAGCAAGTCGATCAGCGTGTACGAGAAATTGGTCAGGCTACCTTCAGCGCGAACCTGTGCGTGGGCCAATAGCGGTGACGCGAGCGTGACCGCCACCATCACACCTGCGGCGAATTTGTACATGGATTAGCCTTAAATTAATGACAAGATTATGGAACGCCAGAATATACCAGACAGCGCTGCGCGCGCGATGAGCAGTTGCTAACTTTACACAATTTCTGCCTGCGCTCGATTCATGCTTGCCACCGGGTGCGCTGCGGCTGACTGCAGACGCCATCGCGAAGCCGGCCATGCCCGCCGATATGCACCAGCATGCGTAGCGGTCAACGCTTAAACGCGCACGACGCCATCGATCACCGTGATCGACTGGCCGCCGATCCACGGTTCGCCATCGACGTAGGTGACCGCGATGCGGCCGTCGCATTGCACACAGGTGCCTTGGCGCGCGCTGTAGGCGCGGCTGGTTTCGCCGCCGTCGGGAAAACCCTGGGCCTGCAGCACGCGTGCGATGCAGGCGTTGGCGCTGCCGGTGACCGGGTCTTCGACCAGCGTGCCGTGCTCGGTAAGCAGCGCCCGGACTTCGTAATCGGCCGGCCCGTCGGCGTCATGCGGGCCGTAGAGCGCCACGCCGGTCATGCCCAGGCGCGTCAGTTCCTGCAGCGCGGCGCCGTCGATGCGCGCATCGAGGCAGGCTTGCGCGCTCGCCAGACGCACCACCAGCCACGCAATGCCCATCGTGGCGATCAGCGGCGTGCATTCGGCGTCAACTGTGGTCCCTGGCAACACCCGCGCCAGCAATGGCAGGTGCTGCAGTGCGAGCGGCACCAGGCTGGCCGTGGGCGACCTGAACGCCAGCATGGCGGCGGCGCCACGTTCGATCGGCACCAGCCCCACGCCGCACTCCTGCACCAGCGTGCCGGCGCGGCGCGGCACCAGGCCCGCTTCGAGCAAGGCGTGCGCCGTGCCCAGGGTGGGATGGCCGGCGAAGGGAAACTCGGTATCGGGAGAGAAAATACGGACGCGGTAATCGGCCTGGGCGTCGCGCGGCGTCAGCACAAACGTGGTTTCGGACAGCTTGGTCCAGCGCGCCATGGCTTGCATGTCGGCGTCGGACAGGCCGTCGGCATCGAGCACGACAGCCAGTGGATTGCCCTTGAACGCGACGCTGGTGAATACATCCACCTGCCTGAAGCGGCGCGCCACGCCCGGGGGCACGCTCACATCAGTCTTCCTGGACGGCTTCGGCCGGCCAGTCGCGGATGTAGGCCTTGAGCATGCGGTTCTCGAAGCTCTGCGCTTCCAGCACCGCGCGCGCGACGTCGTAGAACGAAATGACGCCGAGCAGGGTCTTGGCGTTCATCACCGGCAGGTAGCGCGCGTGCTTTTCGAGCATCATGCGGCGCACTTCATTGACTTCGGTGTCGGGGGTAACGGTGATCGGATGATCGTCCATGTGCTTGCGCACCGTGCCCGCGCCGACCGCGCCGTTGTTCTTGTGCAGCACCTTGATGACTTCGCGGAAGGTCAGCATGCCGACCAGATCGCCGAACTCCATGACCACCAGCGAACCGATGTCCTTTTCGGCCATGGTGTTGACGGCGTCCACGAGCAGCATCTCGGGCGTTGCGGTGTACAGGATGTTGCCCTTCACTTGAAGGATTTCTGAGACTTTCATGGTGGCCGCCTTGTCTGGTGAGGTTATAAGTAGCTGTCTTTTATAAGCCCTAGCTCCGACTGTAGCGTAAGCTTGGCAAAAAATCCAGCATTGCGAATAATCAGGACACTGCAGAGAGCGCCCGATTGGCATTTGCACTATTTTAGCGAGCAAACCACGCTTTTGTGCAAGGCATGCGTGCTACGATTCGGCCCATCCCTTTTCTAACTGATGAGCCCACCATGAGCGGACCTCAATACCCCGGCTTCGACACCCTGTCGCTGCACGCCGGCGCTGCGCCCGACCCGGCCACCGGCGCGCGCGCCACTCCCGTCTATTTCACGTCCTCGTTCGCGTTCAAGGACTCCGACCACGCGGCGTCGCTGTTCAATATGGAACGCGCCGGCCATGTGTATTCGCGCATCTCGAACCCGACCAACGCGGTGCTCGAAGAGCGCATCGCCGCGCTCGAGGGCGGCGTGGCCGGCATCGCCACCGCCAGCGGCCAGGCCGCCATGCATCTGGGGCTGGTGACGATCGCCGGCGCCGGCTCGCACATCGTCGCCTCGCGCGCGCTGTACGGCGGCTCGCAGAACCTGCTGGCCTACACGCTCAAGCGCTTCGGCATCGAGACCACGTTTGTGGACCCGCGCGCCGCCGACGCCTGGCGCGCCGCGATCCGTCCCAACACCAAGGTGCTGTTCGCCGAAACGCTGGGCAATCCGGGGCTGGACGTGCTCGACATCGCCACCATCTCGGCCATCGCGCACGACCATCACCTGCCGCTGATGATGGATTCGACCTTCACCACGCCTTACCTGCTGCGCCCTTTCGACCATGGCGCCGACCTGGTGTTCCACTCGGCCACCAAGTTCCTGTGCGGGCACGGCACCGCCATCGGCGGCCTGCTGGTCGACGGCGGCACCTTCGACTGGCAGAGCGCCTACGACAAGACCGGGCGCTTCGCCGAGTTGTGCGAACCGTACGAGGGCTTTCACGGCATGGTGTTCGCCGAAGAGTCGACCGTGGCGCCGTTTTCGCTGCGCGCGCGGCGCGAGGGCCTGCGCGATTTCGGCGCGGTGATGAGCCCCCACAACGCGTTCGCCGTGCTGCAGGGGATCGAGACGCTCAGCCTGCGCATGGACCGCCACGTGGCCAACACGCGCAAGGTGGTCGAGTTCCTGCTGTCGAATCCCGCGGTGGAGTCGGTGTCGTATCCGGAACTGGAATCGCATCCCGATTACGCACTGGCCAAGCGCCTGCTGCCCAAGGGCTGCGGCGCGGTGTTCTCGTTCAGCCTGAAAGGCGACCGCGCCGCCGGCCGGCGCTTTGTCGACGCGCTCAAGATCTTCTCGCACCTGGCCAACGTGGGCGATGCCAAGTCGCTGGTGATTCATCCGGCGTCCACCACCCACTTCCGCGTGCCGACCGAACAGCTGGCCGCTTCCGGCATCAAGGAAGGCACGATGCGCCTGTCGATCGGGCTGGAAGACGTGGACGACCTGATCGAAGACCTGGCGCGCGGCCTGAAACTGTCGCAGAAGGGAGCCTGACATGATCTGCACCCTTCCCGGCTTCGACGCCTACTGCTACACCGGCGGCAAGGCCTTCAACGCGGCCCAGCCGACCATCGTGTTCATCCATGGCGCCCAGAACGACCATTCGGTGTGGGCCTTGCAGTCGCGTTATTTCGCGCACCACGGGTTCAACGTGCTGGCGGTGGACCTGCCCGGCCACGGACGCAGCAAGGGCGCGGCCCTGCACAGCGTGGAAGAAATGGCGGCCTGGCTGCTGGCGGTGCTCGATGCCGTCGGCGTCGAACGCGCCGTGCTGGCGGGCCACAGCATGGGCTCCCTGATCGCGCTCGAAGCGGCGTTCCAGGCGCCCGGGCGGGTGAGCCATCTGGCGCTGCTCGGGACAACCTACCCGATGAAGGTGTCGGACGCGCTGCTGGACACCGCCAGGAACAACGAGCAGGCCGCGATCGACATGGTCAACATCTTCTCGCATTCGTCGATGGCGCAAAAACCGTCCTGTCCCGGACCGGGGTTTTACACCATGGGCGGCGCGCGGCGGCTGATGCAGCGCATGTCGGTGATCAATCCGGACCAGTTGTTCCACACCGATTTTTACGCCTGCAATGCGTACGCCAACGGCCAGGCCGCGGCGGAGACGGTGCGCTGCCCCACCCTGTTCATTTTCGGCAGCAAGGACATGATGACGCCGCCGCGCTCGACGAAACTGCTGACGGGCGCGATCGCCCATGGCAAAATCGTCCAGGTCGATGCCGGCCACCAGCTGATGGCCGAGCAGCCCGACGCGGTGCTGGACGCGCTGTTCGGGTTCGCCACCACGCCCGCGTAAATCCGCCAGGAGAGCCGCATGTCGACCCGCCACGCCAGCTTTGCCGAGTTCTATCCTTACTACCTGACGCAGCACGCGACCGTGCTGTGCCGGCGGGCGCATTTTATCGGCAGCTCGTCGGCGCTGGCGGCGCTGGTGCAGTATGCGGACAGCATGAATCCGTGGTGGATCCTGGCAGCGCTCGTGTCGGGCTACGGCGGCGCCTGGATCGGGCATTTTTTCTACGAAAAGAACCGGCCGGCCTCGTTTTCACGGCCTCTGTATTCGTTCATGGGCGATTGGGTGATGTACTGGCAGATGCTGACCGGGAAGCTGAGCTGGTAGGGCCATCACGTACCAGCTTTATTGCGGCGTTTCCTTTTGATGCCTCACCGACAAAATTGTGACCTCACCTTGATTGTGACGATAGCGAGCGATGTAGCCGGTATTGCCGAAGGACATAAGCAACTCATAGTAATTCTCCGGCATGTTCGGTATCGGACGTCCGATTCCCGGCTACTCGCTTAGCACCTGGATGGGCCTCAGGATCGCTACGATGGAGCGCTTTCGCATCAGCAATCATCCTCACTTGTGACACTCCGGCGCGGGAAGCTCCGCTTCGTCGCCCCACCTCTCAAGCCAGGCGATTACCTCCTCGCCGTTTACGTGCAAACCGGTGGCCTGATACTCATTCCAAGAGTCGACGGTTTCCTGCCAAGATGTTTCGCGTTTTTCTTCACGCTCAAGATATTGAACAATCGCGTCTTTCATCATCAAATGCGGCGTCTGCCGGCACAATCCGGCCAAACGTTCCAGACGCGCGTGCGTTTCCTGATCAAGTTCAAGCGCAAGCAAAGTGCGTTCAGACATAGCTAACTCCAGCAAGCAAATACGGCGGAGTGAACGGAATTATCGTAGGAGACTTGCATCACCTCCGGCGCACACTATCTGGAATTAACTTCCAGTCAAATGATGGGGATCGCTGGTTTAGAGCGGCCGTCAGGCGACAAGTTCCCTGCAAAGCGCAAGCCGACAGCCACGGTGTCGAAGCGCAGCTGGAAAAATCGGCCAGATCCCGGGGCCTGGGGTCTTTCAGGCGCGCGCCGCAGGGGCAAGCGGCGCGGCAAAATGCTGCGCCAGGGTCTGGTTCAAGCCATCCTCCACCGCGCACTCGACCTGGCGCGCCAGGGCGCTGCCGTCGAGCGTCATCGGCGAATTCCTGTCGAGCTCGGTATCCTTGTCGAGGTCGATAGCCACGGCCGCCTCGATCGCGGTGCGCCCGAACACGAACAGGCGGTACACGTCGGCCAGGCGCAGTTTTTCCACATTCACCAGCAAGACCCAGTTCTCGGCGCTTTCGATGGCGCGCTTGCCCCAGCGCGAGCGCGTCGTCACGTTCGCCTGCACCCGCCCGACCCAGCCCACGGCCAGCATCTGTTCGAGCAAGGTGGTCATTTCATCGTAGCCGATGCGCGTATGCGCGCGGATCGCGGCGGAAGACACCAGCGCCGTATCGCTCACCTGGGCGCGGCCGTGCAGCACCTTGAGGATCGCCATGGCGTCGACGAAGGCGCCGCCCGGCACCGGCTCATACCACCAGCGTTCATACTTGACGATCGGCAGCGCCGCGGTCAGCAAGGCGCCGACCAGGGTGATCATCCAGGACAGGTAAATCCACACCAAGAACAGCGGCAGGGCCGCCAGCGCGCCGTAAATGATCGCGTAGGTGGGAAACTGGCTGACGAACATGGCGAACAGGCGCTTGGCGACCTCGAAGGCGACCGCCGCCACCAGGCCGCCCCAGACCGCATCGCGCCAGTCGACGAAGCGGTTCGGCACCGTCATGTAGAGCAGCGTGTAGGCGCCGGTGGTCAGCCCGACCGAGGCCGCCGTGTAAAACAGGGTGCTCAAAAACGGCAGGTTGCTGGTCAGCGCGCTGGTGGCCATGAACAGTTGCGAAGTCGCCGTCAGGGACAGCCCGAACAGCAGCGGTCCGAGCGTCACCAGCGCCCAGTAAATCGTCACGCGCTGGGCGATCGGACGCACTTCGCGCACGCGCCAGATCTGGTTGAAGGCGCGCTCGATCATGTTCATCATGGCCGCCGACGTCAGCACCAGCGCGATCGCGCCGACCGCCGACAGGCTCTTGGCCTTGCTGGCGAACTGGGTCAGGTTGCCGGTGATGGTGTTGGCGATGGCCTTGGGCATCAGGGTCTGGGCGAAATACGCTTCCAGTGCTACCCGGAAATTACTAAAGACGGGGAAGGTCGTGAAGATGGCCAGCACGATGGTCAGCAGCGGCACCAGCGCGAGCGTGGTGGTGAACGTGAGGCTGCCTGCCACCTGGGGCAATTTTTCTTCGTTGAGGCGGCGCCGCGCGAAGCGAAGCAGGTCGCGCGCTTCGCTCCAGGTCAGGCCACGCACCATATCGACGCTGCTGTTGATCATTTCACTGGTGGATCGGGAAATCGAATGGACTGTTTTTGAAAGCATGTATCGTGAAAAACGCGTGAAAAACGCGCCGGCTGCGCCGATGTAACCCTGTAAAGCGCCCTATAATACCAACGATGAACCAAACCAACCCGATTATTCTCGTTTTGTACTACTCGCGCCATGGCGCCACGCGCAAGCTGGCCGAACTCATTGCCCAGGGTATCGAGAGCGTCCCCGGGGTCGATGCGCGCCTGCGCACCGTGCCCGCCATCTCCACCGTGGCCGAGGCCACCGAACCGGCCATCCCGCCGGCTGGCGCCCCCTATGTGGAAGCCCAGGACCTGGCCGAGTGCGCCGGCCTGGCGCTCGGCTCGCCCACGCGTTTCGGCAACATGGCATCAAGCCTTAAATATTTCCTCGACGGCACCGCCGCCGAATGGCTGGCCGGCACCCTGTCGGGCAAGCCCGCGGTCGTGTTCACCTCCACCGGCAGCCTGCACGGCGGCCAGGAATCGACCCTGCTGTCGATGATGATCCCGCTGCTGCACCACGGCATGATGATCATGGGCCTGCCTTACAGCAACCCGGAACTGATGACCACCACCAGCGGCGGCACGCCCTACGGCCCGACCCACTGGGCTGGCGTCGACGGCAACAAGCCGGTCAGCGAAGATGAAAAACGGCTCGCCATCGCCATGGGCCGGCGCCTGGCGGAAACCGCCGCCCGCCTGCACGGAGTTTTCTGATGCAAGCGCCCAAGTACTTTCACATCGGCGCCATCGCCAGCCTGGTGGTGCTGATCGCCTGGCTGCTGGCCTGGGAAATCGTGGTTGCGCCCTTGCGCCCCGGCAGCTGGATCCTGGCGCTCAAGGCCCTGCCCCTGCTCATTCCCCTGGGCGGCGTGATCAAGCGCGACATTTACACCCTGCAATGGTCGTCGATGGTGATCCTGCTCTACTTCACCGAAGGCGTGGTGCGCGCCTGGAGCGACAAGCTGCCCGAATCGCGCATCATGGCGCTCGGCGAAATCGTGCTCGTGTTCGTCTATTTCGCCTGTGCGCTGCTGTACCTGCGTCCGTACAAGAAGGCGGCGAAAAAGATGGCCAAGGAGTTGCTCGACAAGGTGAACTCGACCAAATCGACGAAGTGACTGCCTTGAATCACCCCGACTCCGGCACCGGCTTCCTGGAGCGCTGCCGCGCCATCGCCGGCGCGGCGCACGTGCTCACCAGCGACGCCGACATGGCGCCCTTCCTCACCGACTGGCGCGGCCGCTTCACCGGACGCGCGCTGGCGGTGCTGCGCCCGGCCGACTCGGACCAGGTGGCGCAGCTGGTGCAAGCCTGCGCCGCGCACCGCGTGCCGCTGGTGCCACAGGGCGGCAAAACCGGCCTGGTGCTGGGCAGCGTGCCCGACGCCAGCGGCAGCACCGTGGTGCTGTCGCTGGCGCGCCTGAACCGGGTGCGCGCGCTCGACACGGTCAACCGCACCATCACGGTCGACGCCGGCTGCATCCTGCAAACCATCCAGGAAGCGGCCGCGGCCGTTGGCTGCCTGTTTCCCCTGTCGCTCGCGGCCGAAGGCAGCTGCAGCATCGGCGGCAACCTGTCGACCAATGCCGGCGGCACCGCGGTGCTACGCTACGGCAACACGCGCGAACTGTGCCTGGGCCTGGAAGTGGTCACCGCCCAGGGCGAACTGTGGAACGGCCTGCGCGCCCTGCGCAAGGACAACACCGGATACGACCTGCGCGACCTGTTCATCGGCGCCGAAGGCACCTTGGGCGTGATCACCGGCGCCGTGCTGCGCCTGTTCCCGCAGCCAAAAGCGTCGATCACGGCCCTGGTCGCCATTGCGGCGCCGCGCCAGGCGCTCGAGCTCTTGAGCCTGGCCCAGGACCGCTGCGGCGCCAGCCTGACCGGCTTCGAGCTGATGTCCGACTTTTGCCTGCGCCTGGTCGGCACCCATTTCCCCAGCCTGACGCAGCCCTTCGTCACGCGCCACGCCCAGTACGTGCTGCTGGAACTGTCGAGCAGCGAATCGGAAGAACACGCCGTCGGCCTGCTGGAAGAAACCATTGCCGACGCCATCGCCCAGGACATCGCCGACGACGCCGTGGTCGCCACCTCGGTGGCCCGGTCGCTGGCCCTGTGGCAGCTGCGCGAACACATTCCACTGGCGCAGGCGGCGGCCGGCAAGAACATCAAGCACGACATCGCCCTGCCGGTGTCGTGCATCGCCGACTTCATCGACAGCACCGACGCCAGCGTGCTGGCGGCCTATCCCGGCTGCCAGCTGGTCTGCTTCGGCCATGTGGGCGACGGCAACCTGCACTACAACGTGGCACCGCCGCCCGGCACCGCGCACGAGGACTTCCTGGCGCACCAGGACGCGATCAACCGCATCGTGCACGACAGCGTGGCGTCGTACGGCGGCTCGATTTCGGCCGAGCACGGCATTGGCGCCCTCAAAAGAGACGAGCTCAGGCGATATAAGACGGATGTGGAACTGAACATGATGCGTGCCATCAAAGCGGCACTCGACCCGCTCGGCATTATGAACCCTGGAAAAATCCTGTGAATCCGGAGCGAGCAATCATGTTACATCCCATGCACATCCTGGCGCTGTGCGCCCTGAGCGGCGCCGCCCATGCCGGCCCCATCTATAAATGCACGACCGGCGGCAAGGTCAGCTACGGCGACCAGCCCTGCGCCAACGGCAGCGCCACGCAATTGGACGCGGCGCCCGCCCCAGCGCCCGATCCCAACGCGGCGAAGGAACTGCAGCGCCAGAAGGATTTGCTGGCCCGCTTGCTGAAGGAGCGCGCCACGCACGACACAAGGCAGGCGCAGGCGGCGCGGTCGGACGCGCGCGCCTGGCAGGCGGCCGCCGCGCGGCAAGCGAAGTGCGCCGGCATGCAGCAGCAACAGTCGAAGGAACAGCAGCGCCTGGCCGCCGAAGCCGCCAAGGCCGGCGGCATGGGCAAAGCCGAGCGCGACCAGCGCGCGCTGCACATGGCCCGGACGGTCGATGCCGCGTGCCGCCGATGAAGACACTGTCACGCTGGCTGCTCCTGGGCGAATGGCGCGCGCACCCGGTGCGGGCCCTGCTCGCGGTGGCCGCGATTGCCGTCGGCGTGGCGATGGGCTTTGCCATCCACCTGATCAACGCATCGGCCTTCAATGAGTTTTCGGCGGCCGTCAAGAGCTTGTCGGGCCAGGCCGACATCCAGGTGTCGGCGCGCGAAGGCGGCTTCGACGAAACGATTTATCCGCGCCTGGCCCAGCATCCTTCGGTGGCGGTGGCCTCGCCCGTCCTGACCCTGAACGCCGGCGTGCCCGGCGCCCAGGGCAGCCTGAAGATCATCGGCCTGGACGCCTTTCGCGCCGGTTTCGTTTCGCCGGGACTGCTCGGCGCCACCGACGGCGACAACATGGTCGACATGATGGCCGACGACGCCGTGTTCCTGTCGCCGGCGGCCATGAGCTGGCTCAAGACGCAGCGCGGCGGCACCGTGCAGCTGCGCTCGGGCACGCGCGACTTCACCCTGCGCGTGCCCGGCGGCCTGCAAGAGGCACGGCCCGGCCAGCGCATCGGCGTGATGGATATCGGCGCGGCCCAGTGGCGCTTCGACAAGGTCGGCACGCTGTCCCGCATCGACCTGCGCCTGCGCGACGGCGTCGACCGCGCCGGGTTTCAGGGCGACCTGGCGCGCGAACTCGAACGCGAGTTCCCCGGCCGCTTCAACGTCGGCCAGCCCAACGACGACGATGCCGAAAGCCGCAACCAGGGCATGAGCCGCGCCTACCGCGTCAACCTCACCGTGCTGGCCCTGGTGGCCTTGTTTACCGGCGCCTTCCTCGTGTTTTCGACCCAGGCGCTGTCGGTGATCCGGCGCCGCAGCCAGTTCGCGCTGCTGCGCGTGCTCGGCGTCGAACGCGGCCAGCTGCTGCGCCAGGTGCTGCTCGAAGGCGCCAGCCTGGGTGTCATCGGCGCGCTTGCCGGCATCGGCGCCGGCTACGCGCTGGCCGCCACCGCGCTGCATTTTTTCGGCGGCGACCTGGGCGCCGGCTACTTTACCGGCGCGCGTCCGGCGGTGCAGTTCACGCCGGTCGCGGCCGTGGTCTTCTTTGCGCTGGGCCTCGGCGTAGCCTTGCTCGGCTGCCTGACGCCCGCCTGGGAGGCCTCGCGCGCGGCGCCCGCCGTCGCCCTCAAATCGGGCACCGACGAAGTCGCGCTGGCGCGCCTGGCGCGCGTGTGGCCATCGGTGCTGTGCATCGCGCTGGCCGGCGCGCTGGCTTTTGCGCCGCCCGTGTTCGAGCTGCCGCTGTTCGGCTACGCCGCCATCGCCCTGCTGCTGATCGGCGGTATCGGCCTGATGCCGCGCCTGGCAGCCTCCCTTTTCGGCCTGGTCAACCGCGTGGCGATGCGCCGCAACGTGCGCCACCCGGTGCTGGCGCTGACCATGGCGCGCCTGGCCAACGCCTCCGGCCAGGCCGCCATTGCGCTGGGCGGCGTGCTGTCCAGTTTCAGCCTGATGGTGGCGATGGCGATCATGGTGTCGAGCTTTCGCGTCTCGCTCGACGACTGGCTGGTGCAACTGCTGCCGGCCGACCTGTACGTGCGCATCGCCAGCAGTGGCAGCGCCGGCGGCCTGGGTCCGCCCGAGCAAAGGGCGCTGACCGCCTTGCCGGGCGCCGCGCGCATCGACTTTTTGCGGTCGCGCCAGATTTCGCTCGACCCGGCGCGGCCCGACGTGCTGCTCATGGCGCGCAGCATCGACGCCGCCGACCCCTCGCGCACGATCCTGATCCGCGGCGAGACCGCCCCGGTGCCGAACGGCGCGGTGCCGGTCTGGGTATCCGAAGCGGTGGTCGACCTGTATGGCGTCAAGGCCGGCGGCACGCTGCGCATGCCGCTCGCCGGCCGGCTGCGCGACTTTTTCGTGGCCGGGGTGTGGCGCGACTACGCCACCCAGGCCGGCTCGGTGCAGATGCGCCTGTCCGACTACCGCGCCCTGACCGGCGACACGCAAGTGAACGATGCCGCCATGTGGGTCGCCAAAGGCGTCACGGCCGACCGGCTGGAACAGCAGATCCGCGCCCTGCCCTTCGGGCGCACCCTCGATTTCGCCAAGCCGGGCGACATCCGCGCGCTCAGCATGACCATTTTCGACCGCAGCTTCGCCGTCACCTACGTGCTCGAAGCGATCGCCATCGCCATCGGCCTGGCCGGCGTGGCCGCCACCTTCTCGGCCCAGACGCTGGCGCGCGCCAAGGAATTCGGCATGCTGCGCCACGTGGGCGTCACGCGCGGGCAGGTGCTGCGCATTCTCGCCCTGGAGGGCGGCGCGCTGACCGCGCTGGGCGTGGCCTGCGGCTTCGCGCTCGGGTTCATCATCAGCGTGATCCTGGTCTACGTCGTCAACCCGCAGTCGTTCCACTGGTCGATGCGGCTGCACGTGCCGTGGACGCTGGTGGGTGCCGTGGCGGCTGTGCTGCTGGTGGCATCGGTGGTGACGGCGCTGGTGTCGGGGCGCTTCGCCCTGTCGGGCGGACCTATTCGAGCAGTCAGGGAGGACTGGTGAAACGATTCATTTTCGCGCTGCTGCTGGCGGCGGCGCACATCTGCCAGGCGGCCCCGCCGGCATTCGGCGCGGTGACGCCCGGACGCGCGCTGACATTCCCGCATGATTACGGCGCCCATCCCGACTACCGTACCGAATGGTGGTACGTCACGGGCTGGCTCAAGACCGCCGACGGCAAGCCGCTGGGCTTCCAGGTCACCTTCTTTCGGCGCGCCACCGACCATGACCGCGCCAATCCGAGCGCGTTCGCTCCCAAGCAGCTCGTGATCGGCCATGCCGCGCTGTCCGACCCCGCGCTCGGCAAACTGGTACACGACCAGCGCACGATGCGCGAAGGCTTCGGCCTGGCGCACGCCAAAACCGGCACCACCGACCTGAAACTGGACGACTGGCGCATGGTGCGCACGGCCGACGGCACCTACCAGGTGAGCATCGCCTCGCCGCAGCTGAACCTGAACCTGACCCTCGCGCCAACCCAGCCGGTGCTGCTGCAGGGCCAGGACGGCTACTCGCGCAAGAGCGCGCAAAGCCGGTACGCGAGCTACTACTACACCGAACCGCAGCTCAAGGTACGCGGCACCGCCGCTGCCGGCGGCAGCGCCGCGCGCGCGGTCGAAGGGACTGCCTGGCTCGATCACGAATGGTCGACCGAAGCGCTGCCACCCGACACCCAGGGCTGGGATTGGATCGGCGCCAATCTCGCCGACGGCTCGGCGCTGATGGCTTTCCAGATCCGCAGCAAACAAGGTGGTAAACTATGGGCACACGCGACGGTGCGCGACGCGGCCGGCAAAGTGACGCAATACGCGCCCGACGAGGTGGTATTTACGCCGCAGGCTCATTGGACGTCGCCGCGCACGAAAGCCGTCTACCCGGTGGCGACCAGATTAACGACGGGCGCCACGCACTGGCAGATCACCCCACTGCAGCAAGACCAGGAGCTCGACTCGCGGCGCTCGACCGGCGCCGTGTACTGGGAAGGCGCGGTGACGATCAAGCGCGATGGGGTGCAAGCCGGCCAGGGGTACCTTGAAATGACCGGTTACGACCGCGCGATGAAACTTTAAAAAACGAACACTGAAGCACTGACACGATGACCAACAGCTCCACCAGCAGTTCCAGCAGTAGCAACTCGTCCGACTCGAACCGCAAAGGCAGTCTCGCCGCATTCAAGGGCCTGTTCCCGTTCCTGCGTCCGTACCGCCGCCAGTTCCTGATGGCCGGCGTCGCGCTGGTGGTCGCCGCCTGCGCCACCCTGGCGATTCCGGCCGCCTTCAAGCAGATGATCGACCTTGGTTTCGGCGCCTCGGCCGGACCCAAAAGCATCCGCCATGTCGACGCCACCTTCCTCGCCCTGTTCGGCGTGGCCGCGGTACTGGCCGTGGCCACCGCCGCGCGTTTTCTGACCGTATCGTGGCTGGGCGAGCGCGTCACCGCCGACATCCGCAGCGCCGTGTACAAGCACGTGGTCGAGCAGAGTCCCGAATTTTTCGAAACCACCCAGACCGGCGAAGTCCTCTCGCGCATCACCACCGACACCACCCTGATCCAGGCGGTGGTCGGCACCAGCATCTCGATGGCGCTGCGTAACGTGCTGCTGTTCGTGGGCGGCCTGGTGATGCTGTTCGTGACCAGCGTCAAGCTCTCCGCCATCATCCTCGGGCTGCTGGTGCTGGTGGTGGTGCCGATCGTGCTGTTCGGACGGCGCGTGCGCAAGCTCTCGCGCGACTCGCAAGACCGCATCGCCGACGCCTCCGCCATGGCCGGCGAAATCCTCAACGCCATGCCGACGGTGCAAGCCTTCACGCACGAAAAAATCGAATCGGCGCGCTTCGGCAAGTCGGTCGAAGGCGCCTTCCAGACCGCCATGCGGCGCATCCGCGCGCGCGCGCTGCTGACGTTGATCGCCATCGTGCTGGTATTCGGCACCATCGTTTTCGTGCTGTGGCTGGGCGCGCATGCCGTCCTCCAGGGCACGATGACGGGCGGCGACCTTGGCCAGTTCATCCTGTATGCATCGATCGTTGCCGGATCGATCGGCGCGCTGTCGGAAGTGATGGGCGAAGCCCAGCGCGCCGCCGGCGCCACCGAGCGCCTGCTCGAACTGCTGTCGGTACAATCGTCGATCCAGAACCCGGCCAAGCCGGCGGCCCTGCCCGCGCGCACCGCCAGCGGCGCCGCGCTGGCCCTGAACGACGTCACCTTCTCGTATCCGTCGCGGCCTGAAACGGCGGCGCTGGGGCACCTGACGCTGTCGATCGCGCCCGGCGAAACGGTGGCCGTGGTCGGCCCCTCGGGGGCGGGCAAGACCACCCTGTTCCAGCTGTTTTTGCGCTTTTACGACCCGCAAAGCGGCACCATCACGCTCGACGGCGTCGACATCAAGCGGCTCGACCTGCACACCCTGCGCGACGCGATCGGCATCGTCCCGCAGGACACGGTGATCTTCTCGGCCGACGCCATGGAAAACATCCGCTACGGACGCGCCGGCGCCACCGACGCCGAAGTGATCGCCGCGGCGCGCATGGCGGCCGCGCACGAATTCATCGAACGCCTGCCGCAGGGGTACAAATCGTTCCTGGGCGAGCGTGGCGTGCGCCTCTCGGGCGGGCAGCGCCAGCGCATCGCGATAGCGCGCGCGCTGCTCAAAAACCCGCCGCTGCTGCTGCTCGACGAAGCGACGAGTGCCCTCGACGCCGAATCGGAGCGCCTGGTACAAAGTGCGCTGGAAGCGGCGATGGTCGGCCGCACCACGGTCATCATCGCGCACCGGCTGGCGACGGTGCAGCGGGCCGACCGCATCATCGTCATGGAAGACGGGCGGATCGTCGAAACCGGCACGCACGCCTCGCTGGTGGCGCTGGGCGGCATCTACGCCAACCTCGCCGCCCTGCAGTTCCACAACATCCACATCGCCCACGAAGCCGCCTGATCCCAAACCGGGGTCAGACCTCTGATTCGAAACATTTCCTAACCGGGGTCAGACCTCCGATTCGAAATATTTCCTAACCGGGGTCTGACCTCTGATTCGAAATTTTTCATTGGTGCAACACAATGACGGAGAAAAGCGCGAAAATACGGTGTTTTAACGCGATGCGATGGCTAAAGAATTGTGAAAAGAAATTTTGTGAACTGTGCCTCTCGCTGGTTTTGCACTGTTTCGAGTCAGAGGTCTGACCCCGGTTAGGAAATTAGTTGCCGAAGGAGAGTGTTTTGACGGATGCCGAGTTGTTTCTACACTGCCATACGGTGCTGCCGGGCCATCGGGCGCGTACGCCGGCCGAGACGTTCCGCGCCATGGCCGCGTGGTGCGAGGATAATCATGTCGCCCATGATGTGTACGGCAACGGCGCGCTGATCGAGCAGTTCGAGGAGAAAATCGCCAGCCTGCTCGGCTTCGAGGCCGCCGTGTTCTGCATCAGCGGCACCATGGCCCAGGTCACGGCGCTGCGCCTGGCCTGCGAGGACCGCGCCAGCACGCTGGTGGCGCTGCATCCGACATCCCACATCATCGTCCACGAAAAATCGAACTACCAGCTGCTCGGCCACTTCCACGCACTGCTGGCGGGCGAGCGCCATCGCCCCTGGACGGCGGCCGACCTGCGTGCCCTTCCCGATAAACTCGGCGCCGTCGCCATGGAAGTGCCGATGCGCGAAATCGGCGGCCAGAATCCGAGCTGGGAACAGCTCGATGCGATCAAGGCCCATTGCCGCACCCGCAACGCGCACCTGCACATGGACGGCGCCCGCCTGTGGGAGGCAGCCGCCGGCTACAAGCGCACGCCGCGCGACATCGCCGCCGGCTTCGATTCGGTCTACGTGTCGCTGTACAAGGGCATCGGCGGCCTCGGTGGCGCCATGCTGGCCGGCAGCCGCTCGTTCGTCGAGCGCGCGGCCGAGTGGTTCCGGCGCGAGGGCGGAAATATGATCCACCGCTCGCCCTACGTGGTATCGGCCGCGATGCAGTTCGATGCGCGCATCGCCGCCATGCCGCACTACTTCCGCCGCACCGAATGGCTGTACGAGGTGCTGCGCGATTATCCGGCCATCCGCGTCAATCCAGCCCGCCCCCAGGCCAACATGCTGCATCTGCACCTGCCGGTGAGCCGCGAACGCGCCATCGAGGTCCGCAACCGCGTCGCCAACGACCACCAGGTGTGGCTGTTCGGCCGCGCCGCACCGGGCGCGCTGGCCGATACCAGCATCGTGGAACTGTACGTGGGCGAGAACCTGGCCGCCCTGCCCGACCAGCGCGTGCGCGACAGCATCGAGCTGCTGGCCAGGGGCCTGGCCGGCCAGTGATCATATATAATCAGGAGTTTTAGCGATGCGCCAATACCTCGACTTCATGCGCCATGTGAAAGACCATGGCACCGAAAAAACCGACCGCACCGGCACCGGTACGCGCTCCGTCTTCGGCCACCAGATGCGCTTCAACCTGCAGGACGGTTTCCCGCTGGTGACGACCAAGAAGGTGCACCTCAAATCCATCATCCATGAGCTGATCTGGTTCCTCGCGGGTTCCACCAACATCGGCTACCTGAAGGACAATGGCGTGAGCATCTGGGACGACTGGGCCGACGCCAACGGCGACCTCGGTCCCATCTACGGTTACCAGTGGCGCAGCTGGCCCACCCCGTGCGGGGAGCATATCGACCAGATCACCCAGGTGCTCGACCAGATCAGGAACACGCCCGACTCGCGCCGCATGATCGTCTCGGCCTGGAACGTGGCCGACATCGCGAACATGAAGCTGCCGCCTTGCCACGCGCTGTTCCAGTTCTATGTCGCCGACGGCAAGCTGTCGTGCCAGCTGTACCAGCGCAGCGCCGATATCTTCCTGGGTGTGCCGTTCAATATCGCCTCGTACGCGATCCTGACCCACATGATGGCGCAGCAGGCCGGCCTGGAAGTGGGCGACTTCGTGTGGACCGGGGGCGACTGCCACCTCTACTCGAATCACCTGGAGCAGGTCGACCTGCAGCTCTCGCGCGAACCGTTCGCGCTGCCGCGCCTTGTCATCAAGCGCAAGCCGGACTCGCTGTTCGACTACAAGTTCGAGGACTTCGAGGTCCTCGGCTACGAGTCGCACGCGCATATCAAGGCGCCGGTCGCGGTGTAAGACGCCGGGACGCGCCGTTCAAGCGGCGCGCCACGGGCCTGCAACTGCGTCAGAACTCTTCCCAATCCGATTCGGCGGCCGTGCTGGCAGTGCGCTTTTGCGGGGCCGGCTTGGGCGCAGCGGCCTTCCTCGGGGCCGCTGCGCTCTTGCCGGCCAGGCGCGGTGCCACGGGGGCGGCCTTGCGCTGCGGCGCGTGGCGCGCTGGCGCTGCCGGCGCGCGGCTGCCATCGAGCTTGAACACGCTGACCACCTGCGTCAGCGTGCCGGCCTGCTCCTGCAGCAGTCCGGCGGCCGCCGCCGCTTCCTCGACCAGGGCCACGTTCTGCTGGGTGATCGAGTCCATCTGCCCGACCGCTTCGTTGATCTGGTCGATGCCGGCCGTCTGCTCGGCGCTAGCGGTGGTGATCTCGCCCATGATGTCGGTGACGCGATGGATGCTGGTGACGATTTCCTGCATCGTCAGGCCGGCCTGGTCGACCAGCTTGGCGCCGCTGTCGACTTTTTCGACCGAGTCGCCGATCAATTCCTTGATTTCCTTGGCGGCGCCGGCCGAGCGCTGCGCCAGGTTGCGCACTTCGGACGCCACGACCGCAAAGCCGCGACCCTGTTCGCCCGCGCGCGCCGCTTCGACGGCGGCGTTGAGCGCCAGAATATTGGTCTGGAACGCGATGCCGTCGATGACGGCGATGATGTCGACGATTTTCTTGGACGAGGCATTGATCGAGCCCATGGTCTCGACCACCTGCGCCACCACCAGGCCGCCCTTGGTGGCCACTTCCGACGCCGACAGCGCCAGCACGTTGGCCTGGCGCGCATTGTCGGCGTTCTGGCGCACGGTGGAGGTCAGCTCCTCCATCGAGGCGGCGGTCTGCTCCAGCGAACTGGCCTGGGAGCTGGTGCGGTCCGACAGGTCGGTATTGCCGGCCGCGATTTCGCTCGACGCGCTGGAAATGGTGTCGGTACTGCTGCGCACCTCCGATACGATGTCGGCCAGGTTCGATTTCATCTTGGCCATCGCGCCCAGCAAGGCGCCGATTTCGTTGCGCCCGTGCGATTCGATCTGCCCGGTCAGGTCGCCGTCGGCCACGCGCACGGCGATCCGCATGGCTTCCTGCAGCGGCACCGAAATGGCCTTGACCAGCGCCCAGCCAACCGCCACGCCAAGCACCACGCCGACCAGCAGGATGCCCATCATGCCGTAGGCGATGCGCGCAAGGCTGGCGTTGACCATCTCGTCATCGGCCTTGACGCGCTTGTCGGCCAGTTCCTTGAGCGTGGCCAGGGTGGCGTCGCCGATGCGGTAGCCCGGGTTGATCTTCTTGATCAGGACCGTCTCGGCGTCGTCCCACTTCTCGGCCTTGATGAAGGCGGCGGCCGCGCGCACGTTCTCGATCCCCAGTCCGTCGCTCTTGGCGTACCACTCCTGCGCCAGGCGCTTTTCTTCGGGCGACCTGACGCTGGCGATGTACTCTTCCCAGCGCTTGGCGGTGCGTCCGGCAATCGCGTCGATCTGGTCGAAGTGGACCGTCAGCGGGTGGTCGTGCAGCTGCGACCAGCTCAGGACCGGATTGTGCTGGAGCGCCTGCAGGATCTGGCTGCGGTTGAGTTCCATTTCGAGGCGGATGGACGTTTGCACGGTGGTGTTGCGCTGGTCTTCGACGGTGATGTCGCGCACCAGCCCGACCGAATGGCGTCCGCTGTAAATACCCATGGCGCCAATGGCGACCATCAGCACGATCAGGAATCCGAGGACTCCGATCACGAGTGTCCTGATTTTCATGTTATCGAACATGCGTTCCTCCTTGTGTGACTAGTAATTGGTGGTGTTGCTTGCGCCGTGCCGGATAGTGCTGAAAAATGCGTGGATGCCCTTGCGCAGCTCGTCGACGTGCTCGAATTCGAGGTAGGTGACATCGCACAGGTCCTGCAGCTCGCGGATCAGGGTGGTCTTGATCGGTGCGTGCTTCCATACCAAAAACAGAACGGGCGAACAGCGGCCCTTGAAGATGTGGTATCCCAGCTCGAAGGCGCTGCTCTCGCTCATGCCGACCCGGATGTTGACCACCGCATCGGCATGGTCGAGCAGCCCGAGACGGTGGTCGCGGAAGTTCTTGGGCGTGAACGGCAGGTGGTAATCGCGCTCGAACGACTTCTTGAAGGTGTCCGCGCTTTCGGCGCGGGTGCCGGTCAGGTAGTCGAACGGATGCGGCATGCCGTTGGCGCTGTCGATCAGGTCCATGATGTCGCCGATCAGGCGCTGCTGCTCGGCGTCCGATTCCGTGAACGGCTGGCGGATGAACAGCTTGAGCGGCGTGCCGCCGGCCGTGCGTTCGCGCAAACGGGCGCGCCGCTCGGGCAGGATGGTGGACGCGGCAGCCAGGTCGGCGGCGCTGGGCAGCGCGCGTGCGTGCGGCGCCGGTGCGGCCTCGGGATGCTTGGCGTGCAGTTCCTGGAGCGAAGCCAGGCTGTAGCTGTCGGCGTGGCGGGCCGCTTCAAACATGCATTCGGCGGCGGCGATGGTGGTGCACACCACCGTGCCGGCCGCCAGCGCCGCCACCCGCAGCGGCCGCGATGCCACCACGGCGCTGCGCTTTTCATCGACCGTCAGGACCATCAGGGCGATCGCGCGCGCGGCCAGGCGGTCCATGATGACGGCGTCGTCGATGTCCTCGACCGCCAGGTCGGCGGCGCGGATGACGGTCGCCGTCACCAGGCTGGCGCACAGGGTGAAGCCGGCGCCGCTCAGCTGGCGCGCCAGCACCACCGCGCGCGCCTGGTCGCCACGCTTGACGCGCAGGTACACCAGGCCCGCGCGCGGCACCTTGACCGAGGCGCCCAGCTGGGCCTTGAAGTAGGCTTCGCCGAAGGTCGAACCGACACCCATCACTTCTCCTGTCGATTTCATTTCGGGACTGAGGATGGTGTCCACGCCAGGGAATTTTGCGAACGGGAATACCGCTTCCTTGACGCTGAAGCACGGCGCCACCGCTTCTTCAAGCATGCCCTGGCTCTCCAACGACTGCCCGGCCATGCAGCGCGCGGCGATCTTTGCCAGCTGCATGCCGGTGGCCTTGGACACGAACGGCACGGTGCGCGATGCGCGCGGGTTCACTTCAAGGACGTAGACCACGTCGTGCACGCGTCCGTCGACCCGCTTTTGCTGGACCGCGAACTGCACGTTCATCAAGCCGACCACCTTCAGTTCGAGTGCCATGAGCGCGGTCTGGCGCTTGATCTCGGCCACCGTGGCGGCGCTGAGCGAGTGCGGCGGCAGCGAACAGGCCGAGTCGCCCGAGTGGATGCCGGCCTGCTCGATATGTTCCATCACGCCGCCGATCAGGGTACGCACGCCGTCGCACACGCAGTCGACGTCGACCTCGATGGCGTCGTTCAAAAAGCGGTCCAGCAGCACCGGCGAATCGTGCGAAACGGTGACCGCTTCACGCATGTAGCGTTCCAGGTCGGCCTGCTCGTGCACGATTTCCATCGCGCGACCGCCCAGCACATACGATGGACGCACCACCAGCGGGTAGCCGATTTCCTCGGCCAGGCGCACCGCTTCCGGTTCGGTGCGCGCGGTGCGGTTCTGCGGCTGGCGCAGGTCCATCTTTTGCAGGAATTGCTGGAAGCGCTCGCGGTCTTCGGCGGCGTCGATCATGTCGGGCGAGGTGCCGATGATCGGCACGCCGGCCGCTTCCAGCGCCAGCGCCAGTTTCAAGGGGGTCTGGCCGCCGTACTGCACGATCACGCCGGCCGGTTTTTCGAGGGCGACGATTTCGAGCACGTCTTCCAGGGTCACCGGCTCGAAATACAGCCGGTCGGAAGTGTCGAAGTCGGTCGAGACGGTTTCGGGATTGCAGTTGACCATGATGGTTTCGTACCCATCGGCGCGCAGGGCCATGGCCGCGTGCACGCAGCAGTAGTCGAATTCGATACCCTGGCCGATGCGGTTCGGGCCACCGCCCAGCACCATCATCTTGCTGCGCGAACTGGGCGCCGCTTCGCATTCGTCGTCGTAGGTGGAGTACAGATAGGCGGTACTGGTCGAAAACTCGGCCGCACAGGTGTCGACCCGCTTGTACACGGGCCGCACGCCGAGCGCGTGGCGCGCTTCGCGCACCGCCTGTTCGGTGGCGCCCAGCAGCGCCGCCAGGCGCCGGTCGCCGAAGCCCTGCTGCTTGAGGCGGTACATCACCGGCTTGTCGAGCGCGGCGAGGGTTTGCTGTTCGAGCCACTGCTCGACCGCGACCAGGTCGTGGATCTGCGCCAGGAACCATGGGTCGATGGCGCTGCAGGCGTGCACTTCCTCCTGGGTCAAGCCCTGGGCGAAGGCTTCGCCGACGTACCAGATGCGGTCCGGTCCCGGTTTCGACAATTCTTCCTCGATCACGGCGCGTCCGGTCTGCATGCCGTCGCGGCGCACGCCGTCAACGCCGATGTCGAGGCCGCGCAGGGCCTTCTGGAACGATTCCTGGAAAGTGCGGCCGATCGCCATCACCTCGCCCACCGATTTCATCTGGGTGGTCAGGTGATCGTCGGCGCCGGCGAATTTTTCGAACGCGAAGCGCGGGATCTTGGTGACCACGTAGTCGATCGAGGGCTCGAACGAGGCCGGCATGGCGCCGCCGGTGATTTCGTTGCGCAGTTCGTCGAGGGTGAAGCCGACCGCCAGCTTGGCGGCCACGCGCGCAATCGGAAAGCCGGTGGCCTTGGAGGCCAGCGCCGACGAACGCGAGACGCGCGGATTCATTTCGATGACGATCATGCGGCCGTCAAGCGGATTGACCGCGAACTGCACGTTCGAGCCGCCCGTATCCACGCCCACTTCGCGCAGCACCGCCACCGAGGCGTTGCGCATGATCTGGTATTCCTTGTCGGTCAGCGTCTGCGCCGGCGCCACGGTGATCGAGTCGCCCGTGTGCACGCCCATCGGGTCGAGGTTTTCGATGGAGCAGACGATGATGCAGTTATCGAGCTTGTCGCGCACGACTTCCATCTCGAACTCTTTCCACCCGAGCAGCGACTCTTCGATCAGCAGCTCGTTGGTGGGCGACAGTTCCAGCCCGCGCTGGCAGATGGTGTGGAACTGCGCCGCATCGTAGGCGATGCCACCGCCGCTGCCGCCCATCGTGAACGATGGCCGGATCACCACCGGAAAGCCGAGCGGACCTTGCGCTTCCCATGCTTCGGCCATGCTGTGGGCCACACCGGAGCGGGCCGAGGCCAGCCCGATGCTGGTCATGGCGGCCTTGAACTTGGCGCGGTCTTCGGCCTTGTCGATCGCTTCAGGCGTGGCGCCGATCAGTTCGACCCCGAATTCGGCCAGCACGCCGTGGCGGTGCAGGTCGAGCGCGCAATTGAGCGCGGTCTGCCCGCCCATGGTCGGCAGGATGGCGTCGGGACGCTCCTTGGCCACGATGCGCGCCACCACTTCCCAGGCGATCGGCTCGATGTAGGTGACGTCGGCCATCTCGGGGTCGGTCATGATGGTGGCCGGGTTGCTGTTGACGAGGATGACCTTGTAGCCTTCCTCGCGCAGCGCCTTGCAGGCCTGGGCCCCGGAATAGTCGAATTCGCAGGCCTGGCCGATAACGATCGGGCCGGCGCCAATAATCAGGATGCTACGGATATCTGAGCGCTTAGGCATGTTGACGGCTTTCCATCATGGTGACGAATTTGTCGAACAGACCGGCCAGGTCGTGCGGGCCGGGTGAGGCTTCGGGGTGGCCCTGGAAGCAGAAGGCGGGACGATCGGTGCGCTCGAACCCCTGCAGCGTGCCGTCGAACAGCGACACGTGGGTGACGCGGCAGTTGGCCGGCAAGGTGGCCGCATCGACCGCGAAGCCGTGGTTCTGGGAGGTGATGGCGACCTTGCCGGTGGCCAGATCCTGCACCGGGTGATTGGCGCCGCGGTGGCCGAACTTCATCTTGACCGTGCGCGCGCCCGAAGCGAGCGCCATGATCTGGTGCCCGAGGCAGATGCCGAAAACCGGCGTGCCGCTGTCGATCAGGGTGCGCGCGGCCTCGATGGCGTAGTCGCAGGCTTGCGGGTCGCCCGGGCCGTTGGACAGGAAGATGCCATCGGGGGCCAGCGCCAGCGCTTCCCGCGCGCCCGCTTGCGCGGGCAGCACGGTGACGCGGCAGCCACGCCCGGCCAGCATGCGCAAAATGTTGTTCTTGACGCCGTAGTCGAAGGCCACCACGTGCAGGTGCGGCGCCGGCGCCGGCGCAAAACCGGCGCCCAGCTGCCACGGGCCTTCGTTCCATTGGTAGGCCGCTTGGGTGGAGGCGACGCGCGCCAGGTCCATGCCTTCAAGGCCGGGGAAGGCGCGCGCCAGGGCCAGCGCCTGTCCCGGCTCGCCGCCGACGACAATGGCGCCGTTCTGCGCGCCCTTCTCGCGCAGCAGACGGGTAAGCTTGCGGGTATCGATATCGGCAATCGCCACCACGCCCTGCTGGGCGAGATAGTCGGACAGGCTCTGGGTCGAGCGGAAATTCGAGGCCAGCAAAGGCAGGTCGCGGATGATCAGGCCGGCCGCCTGCACCCGCGCCGATTCGCCGTCTTCCGGGTTGATGCCGGTGTTGCCGATGTGGGGATAGGTCAGCGTGACGATCTGGCGCGTGTAGCTCGGATCGGTCAGGATTTCCTGGTATCCCGTCATGGAGGTATTAAAAACGACTTCGCCGCTGGTCTGGCCGGTGGCGCCGATGGCGCTGCCTTCGAACAGCGTGCCGTCCTGCAAGGCCAGCGTCGCACGCGGGTGGGCGCCGTTGCTGTTACTAAGTGGGTGCTTCATGTGGTCTCCAGACTGTAGGTCACCCGCAGCCCGGTCCAAGCGACGTTTTCCCTTGCAATCCGATCAGAAAAAATTGCTATTTCCATCTCTGTTGCGGCGAGTGTTCAAGTACGATACAGCAAACAAAGCAGTTGCCATACAGAAATTAATCTGTGACGTTTTATCCCAACACTTAGTTTCGACTTTGCCAATTTCCCCTTTGTAATTAAGGATATACGGCAAAACAATAGTGTGAGAGTTTGTTACTTTTCATCCGGAAACTATCCGGGCGCACGCCGGGCGCAACGTCGTTTTCGCCGGATCAAGATCGTCCAAACGGGCGAATTTCGATGATAATGGCGACATTCTGATTTCTTTGAAACCAAGCTTTATGACAACACTCTCACTCATTGTTGCAATGGACGCGGCGCGCGGCATCGGCATTCACAACACCCTGCCCTGGCGCCTGCCGGAAGACCTGGCGCACTTCAAGCGCCTGACCACCGGGCACCCGATCATCATGGGCCGCAAGACGTTCGATTCCATCGGCCGCCCGCTGCCGAACCGGCGCAACATCGTCATCACCACCAATCCCGACTGGCGTCATGAAGGCGTCGAACGCGCCGCCTCGGTGCCGGAGGCGCTCGCGCTGGCGGGAGGTGGAGATGGCGATGCGCCGGCCTTCGTCATCGGCGGGGCCCAGATCTATGCGCAGACCATGGCCCTGGCGCAGCACGTGATCGTCACCGAGATCGCGGCCAGCTTCGCCTGCGACGCCTTCTTTCCGGCGCTCGACCCGGACGAATGGATCGAGACGGCGCGCGAATCGCACCATTCGGCCGGCAACGGCTTCGATTACGCCTTCGTCACCTACAGCAAAGCGGGTTGATTTCCCGGGCGGGACGCACTGGCCAGGCCGGACCGGCAAAGCCTGGCAAGACGAGCCTGCGCACGTGCGCGCGCGTGTGCGCATGTTGTGCGACACTAGCACCCGCATGTAGTTAATCTAGCAAAAGTTTTTTCACCGGATTGCCGCCATTTCTGCGAAAATCCGCTTCTTATTTTTTATCGGTGCCGCGAGCGGCGTCCCGCAACAGGCGCGGACTTCCCTCGCGGCGCTTCGCTTTGGAGCTGTCCATGAAATTTCGTTTCCCAATCGTCATTATCGACGAGGATTTTCGTTCCGAGAACACCTCCGGCCTCGGCATCCGCGCGCTCGCCGAGGCGATGGAAAAAGAGGGCATGGAGGTACTCGGCGTCACCAGCTATGGCGACCTGTCGCAGTTCGCGCAGCAGCAGTCGCGCGCCTCGGCCTTCGTGCTCTCGATCGATGACGAGGAATTCGGCTCCGGTTCGATCGAAGACACCGATTCGGCCCTGATCGCGCTGCGCGCGTTCGTGAAAGAGATCCGTCACAAGAACTCGGACATCCCGATCTACATCTACGGCGAAACGCGCACCTCGCGCCACATCCCGAACGATATCCTGCGCGAGCTGCACGGCTTCATTCACATGTTCGAGGACACGCCCGAATTCGTGGCGCGCCACATCATCCGCGAAGCCAAGTCCTACCTCGACGGCCTGGCGCCGCCGTTCTTCCGCGCGCTGGTCAACTACGCCAACGACGGTTCGTATTCGTGGCACTGCCCCGGCCACTCGGGCGGCGTGGCCTTCCTGAAGTCGCCGATCGGCCAGATGTTCCACCAGTTCTTCGGCGAGAACATGCTGCGCGCCGACGTCTGCAACGCGGTCGAAGAACTCGGCCAGCTGCTCGACCACACCGGCCCGGTCGCCAAGTCCGAACGCAACGCGGCGCGCATCTTCAATGCCGACCACTGCTACTTCGTCACCAACGGCACCTCGACCTCGAACAAGATGGTGTGGCACTCCACGGTCGCTCCCGGCGATATCGTCGTGGTGGACCGTAACTGCCACAAGTCGATCCTGCACTCGATCATCATGTGCGGCGCGATTCCCGTGTTCCTGATGCCGACCCGCAACCACCTCGGCATCATCGGCCCGATTCCGCTCGAAGAGTTCACCCCCGAATCGATCGCCCGCAAGATCGAAGCCAATCCGTTCGCGCGCCAGGCCGTCAACAAGAAGCCGCGCATCCTGACCATCACCCAGTCGACTTACGACGGCGTGGTGTACAACGTCGAGACCTTGCGCGAAATGTTGGACGGTAAGATCGACACCCTGCACTTCGACGAAGCGTGGCTGCCGCATGCGACCTTCCACGACTTCTACAAGAACATGCACGCGATCGGCAAGGACCGCCCGCGCGCCAAGGAATCGATGATCTTCTCGACCCAGTCGACCCACAAGCTGCTGGCCGGCCTGTCGCAGGCCTCGCAGGTGCTGGTGCGCGAATCGGAAACGGTCAAGCTGGACCAGGATGCCTTCAACGAGGCCTACCTGATGCACACCTCCACCTCGCCGCAGTATTCGATCATCGCCTCGTGCGACGTCGCCGCGGCCATGATGGAAGCGCCGGGCGGCACCGCGCTGGTCGAGGAATCGATCTTCGAGGCGCTCGACTTCCGCCGCGCCATGAAGAAGGTCGACGCCGAATTCGGCAACGACTGGTGGTTCCAGGTATGGGGCCCGGACACCTTCTCGGAAGAAGGCATCGGCACCCAGGACGACTGGATGATCCGCGCCGAGGACGACTGGCACGGGTTCGGCAACCTGGCCCCGGGCTTCAACATGCTCGACCCGATCAAGGCAACCGTGGTCACCCCCGGCCTGTCGCTCGACGGCGTGTTCGGCGAGTCCGGCATTCCGGCGTCGATCGTCACCAAGTACCTGGCCGAACACGGCGTGATCATCGAGAAGTGCGGACTGTACTCGTTCTTCATCATGTTCACCATCGGGATCACCAAGGGCCGCTGGAATACGCTGGTGACGGCGCTGCAGCAGTTCAAGGACGACTACGACAAGAACCAGCCGATGTGGCGCATCCTGCCGGAGTTCGCCGCGGCCAATCCGCGCTACGAAGCGATGGGCCTGCGCGACCTGTGCCAGCAGATCCACGACTTCTACAAGACCTACGACGTGGCGCGCCTGACGACCGAGATGTACCTGTCCGACATGATCCCGGCCATGAAGCCGTCCGACGCCTTTGCCAAGATGGCGCACCGCGAGATCGAGCGCGTGGCGATCGAGGAGCTGGAAGGCCGCATCACGGCGATCTTGCTGACGCCTTACCCGCCGGGCATTCCGCTCTTGATCCCGGGCGAGCGCTTCAACAAGACCATCGTCGACTACCTGCGCTTTGCGCGCGACTTCAACGAGCGCTTCCCCGGCTTCGAGACCGACGTGCACGGCCTGGTCAAGCGCGAAGTCGATGGCAAGCGCGGTTATTTCGTCGATTGCGTGCGCCAGTAATCACCAGCCCATGCAACACGCATGAAAGGAACCTTCGGGTTCCTTTTTTTATGGACAGGAACAGGACCCGTGACAATTGAGGAGTATTCGCGCATCCGCGTCATGGCAAGCTTGCGGGCATAGCAAGCTCATCCAAAGGAATTGTCATGCACGAGATCCTCGTCAAGCGCGTCCAGCACCCGGTCGGCCAGGGCGGTTTTCACATGGCGGACATGCTGGTGGGGGACGAACCATTCCGCTATATCTACGATTGCGGATCGGGCAAACCGGGCGCGATCGAAGCGGTGCTAGCGGGCCTGCATCGTGAAGACCACGAGAAATCGTTCGACTGGCTGGTCATTTCCAGTTTCGACATGGACCACTTCATCGGCGTGAAGCTGCTGATCGATGCCGGCTATACATTCAAGCGGGTATTCCTGCCCCATCGCCTGGACAAGAACCTGCTGGTCTGGTTGTTGTGCTGCTATGTGTTGGACAAACGTAGCCAGGCCGAGATTGTCGCTGCCATCGACGCGCTGCGCGTCATCCGTGCGCTGGACATGGAGCGGCCGGAGGAACCCGACGGCGATAATCCGCACGCTGTGCTGGAACCGCTCGACCCGGCGCTGGTTAAAGCCGGCAAGATCAACGTCACCTATTATGTCGAGGATGCCGACTGGATGTTCCGTTTTTACTCGCTGGAGACAAATTTCGCGCCGCTTGTCAAAGCCATGTTCAAGCGCCCTGAATTTGCAGAGCTCAAAGCGATCATGGAGCGTGCCGCGGACACCGTGACCGGAACGGCGCAGAATCCGGATACGGCAAAGATTCTGAACGAACTTTTTGAGGCGCTCGGCAAACAGCCCGGAAAACCATCGACCCAGCGCAAAGCGCGCGCCGCTAAAATCCCGACCGGCACGCCGGTCGCCGCCACCAGCTCATCTGCCACCACAACAGCGGACACCGTCAAACAGCTCCTCGGCAAAGCCTATGAAAGTTTGTCCGAGAATGGCGTACGCGTATTCGGAGACTACAACGAAGTATCGCTTTGCCTGTATTCCGGCCCCCGCACCAGGGTGCACACGGCTTACACTCGATTCACTGTCGAGTGCGGTTTGGAAAACCGTCCCATTCACCCTGTACAGGATTCGACCAGGCGCGTCGGTTGGCTGGGCGTTGGCGATATGGGCTTTGCCAATCAGCAGTTACTGGACCAGTTTGCGCTGTACTACGCGGCAGAGCTTGCGCTGGCGTGTACAAAGATGGTGCCGCATCACGGCGCGCAGAGTAACTACGGCAAGCTTCTCCCCATGCTGAAACCGTTCATCGGGCTCGATACCGATCAACCGCTGTGGGTCGCCGCCGCCCACCCGCTCACGCGGTACCGCCACCCTGCCGGCGTGGTGGTCATGGAATGCCAGAAGAATGGCCACTTCGCGATGGTGTCGGACGATCCCGGCTCGCGCATTGAAGAAACCATCAGCTCGGCATCGCGATCGGCAATCAGCGCCCCGACCGCTCGCCACTTGCTGAACCTTCTATACCATGCCGGTTATCGATAGCAGGCTGCGGCAATCAGGCCTTGGGAAGGGTAACGCCAACCTGCCCCTGATATTTGCCGCCGCGGTCCTTGTACGATACCTCGCACACTTCGTCCGATTCGAAGAACAGCACCTGCGCCACGCCTTCGTTGGCATAGATTTTTGCCGGCAGCGGCGTGGTGTTGGAAAACTCGAGCGTGACAAAACCTTCCCATTCCGGCTCGAACGGGGTGACATTGACGATAATGCCGCAGCGGGCGTAGGTCGACTTGCCCAGGCAGATCGTCAGCACATTGCGCGGAATCCGGAAGTATTCGACGGTGCGCGCCAGCGCGAACGAATTGGGCGGAATGATGCAGAAGCCCTTGCCCGAGACGTCGACGAAATTGTTCTCGTCAAAATTCTTGGGGTCGACGATGGTGGTATTGATATTGGTGAACAGCTTGAATTCATCGGCGCAGCGGATATCGTACCCGTAGCTCGAGGTGCCGTATGAAACGATTCTCTGACCATCGAGTTCCTTGACCTGCCCTGGCTCGAAAGGCTCGATCATGCCCGTTTCCGCAGCCATTTTGCGGATCCATTTATCAGATTTAATGCTCATACGTGTCGTTCCAGAAGAGAGAATTGGTCAGGTTGCGCTGTCCCTGCCGCGCAGTTTGCACGGCAAAGAGAGAATTTCCCGCGATTTTACGCGAAAAGTGCCTGCCGGCGGCAGTTCCGCGGCCTGTTTTCTCCGGTAGAGCGGCGATGCATCGCCGCGCTTTTCTAGCGCTGCGCGAGCAGTCTGGCGATCATTGCACGCGTCAGGCGGCCCGCCAGTTCGGGCGACTCCATCGGAAACAGATGCCCGCCGCCGGGGATTTCGGCGAAATTGTCGCCCACCAGCTTGCGCGTGGCGTCCAGGCCGGCCTGGCGCAGCTCCACCGATTCGGTGCCGGCGATGAAGCCGATCGGCACCGGGTAGGCCCGGTTCATCACGCTGCCGAGATGGTGCGGCAAGCCACGGTAAATCTCGGTTTCCACATCGCGCGAAAAGCGCAGCTGCACCCCGTCCGGATGGGGTTCGAGGCCATGCTCCAGATAATCGTGCAGCACGCCGGGCGCCCAGGCCGCGAACACGGGCTTGGAGGCAAAGTGCTCGTAGGCTGCCTGCACGGTGGGCCACACGGTGCGGCGCCGGCGCGACAGGCGGGCCGGCGAAAGATAATCGCTCCAGTTCTGGTTCGATTTCACCAGCCGCCAGAGCATGGCGCGCCAGCCCGCCACCACGGGCGAGTCGAGCATCACCACGCAGCGCACCAGGTCCGGCCGCTCCCTGGCCGCCATCATGCTCAGCATCCCGCCCAGCGAATGGCCGACCAGGATGGCCGGCCCGCCGTAGCTTTCCAGCGTGGCGATCAGGTGCTCGACCAGCTTGGGCCAGCCGTCGCTGACCGGGTAAGCCGGATCGTGCCCATACATGTCGACCGCGCGAATGTCGTAGTCCGGACGCAGCTGGTCGAAGAACTTGCGATAGCTACCGGCCGGGAAGCTGTTCCCGTGCGAGAAATGGAGGATCGGTGTCGTCATTTTTCGATTGTAAGACGATTCCGCGGCCGGCCCTACAGGATTAGAGGGAAACCCCTACTGTCAGCGTGGCGACGTAGCCCAGGCTCGCGCTGCCGCTTCTCCATTAATTCAGCGAGATCGACAAGGCGGGTATCAGGCCCTTGAAAAAAGGCCAGGCCAGTAGTCGGCGGCAAGTGCGACGAGCAGGCAAGCAGTTACGGCAATATCGGCCATTACCACCCGCCCTACCGAAAAGTTATAGTTCCCTACCGACCACGCAAGCATCACGAACGATGTTACGCTGACCAGCCCGGCAATATAGGCGAGAGGCCGCCAGGCAGGAATGAACGCCGCGGCCATCAGGAGTAATCCTAACAAGCCGAACATGGCGGCACGATGTTGCATCAGGATGAGCAAGTTCGGGTCCTGGATACGCACTCCGTAGAGCTGAGCGAGATGCACTTCACCAAGCACGCCTGTCACAGGGATGAGGTGAATCAGTGCGGCGATGATCAGCATGGCAGGGATAAGCCGTTGCATCGTATTTTCCTTGATCGGTGGGGTAGTCGAAGTGAACGATTCTAACGACGGCCCGCTCGCGGCGCTATCGGCTTGTTGGCTGGCATGGATCGCAGCGCCGCAGGCTGGCGGGCCACACGCGAACGGCTCGCAGCCCTTCTGTCCCTGTATCCCGCAGGCACGGATGCGCGGATCCGGAAAGTGGCGGGCGCGTTGCTGGCGTCGCCAGCGGATGAGACAGACGCAGCGGGGCATGCGCGCCACGTAGGTCTGTCGTCCTCCCGGTTTCAGCACCTTTTCAAGGAGCAGACAGGTGTGTCGTATCGCCGCTATCGCTTGTGGGCAAGGCTTCAGGCCACCATGTTGAACGTGCTGGACGGCAGGACGCTCACGCAAGCGGCACATGAAGCTGGCTTTTCAAGCTCCGCCCACCTGAGCGCCGCTTTCAAGGCCATGTTCGGACTGCCACTGACAAAACTTTTAAGCGGCAACGTACTATTTGTGCGCGCATCCCAAGAATGATCGGCCATGAAAACGAGGACCTATTTGCCATACCAGTAACGCGCATGCGCGCGGCGATATTCGACCGGCGCAAATCCGCTGGCCGAATCGAGCATGATCGCCCCCGATTCGTCGGTGCGCAAGCGTTCGATGCCGAGTTTTTCGTAGCGCCCCACCACCTCCGTCTTGGGATGATGGTAGCGGTTGCGATAGCCGACCTGGAACAGCACCAGGCGTGGCTGCACGGCGGCCAGGAAAGCCGGCGTCGACGAGGTGCCGCTGCCATGGTGTGGCGCCAGCAACACCTCGGCACGCAGCAGTTGCGCCGACCCGGCGACCAGCTTCGCCTCCTGCGCAGCCTCGATGTCGGCCGCCAGCAAGATCGAATGTTCGCCCGCCGTGATCCGCAGCACGCAGCCGCGAGCGTTTGGTTTCAGGCTGGCGTCCGCATAGCTCTCCACGGTCGGATGGAGCATCTCGAAGCGCACCCCATCCCAGGTCCACTGCTGCCCGCCGGTGCAGCGGATGTGGCGTGGCGCGGCTTTGACAATCGGATGATCCGGCCACAGCGACGACGACACCCACCCGACCCTCACCGCACCGAGCAGCGTGCGCCCGCCACCGGCATGGTCGATGTCGCTGTGGCTGACGACAACGCCATCCAGAAAGCCGATGCCGCGCCCCTTGAGGTACGGCAGGATCACCCGGTTCGCGCCGTTCGACTCGGGCGTGTACGCCGGTCCCGTGTCGTACAGCAGCCGGTGCGTACCGGTTTCGATCAGCACCGCCATGCCCTGCCCCACGTCGAACGCGGTAACAAGCACCTCGCCAGGCGCCGGCGCGGTCGGTTGCGCGGTCAGCAGCGGCAGCCATGCGGCCAGCCCGGTCCAGCGGTGCGGCCAGCCGCGCGGAGCGAGCATCCACAAGGTGCCGATCACCGCGAACGCGAAAAGCCAGGGCTCGGGCGTCGGTGCGTTCCACACCGCAAAGCGCAGTCCCGAACACCACGTGAGCACCCAGGCCAGCGCTTGCACGGCGTAGTGCGCGACATTGAGCAGCAAGGTAGACACGGGTGCGGGCAGCATGCTGCCGGCCAGCGCGAGCGGCGTGACGACGAAGCTGACGACCGGAATCGCCAGCGCATTGGCCAGCGGGCTGACAATGGACACCTGCGAGAACAGCAGCATCGTCAGCGGCACCAGCGCCAGCGTGACCACATACTGCGTATGCGCGCCCACCAGCAGCATACCGCGCCAGCGCGATTGTCTGACAATGGTGCGCCCGGTGGTTGCAAACAGAATGGCCGCCACGGCGCCGAACGACAGCCAGAAGCCGGGCGAGGCGATTGCCCAAGGGTCGAGCACGACGACCAGGCCGAGCGCCATGCACAGCACATGCGATACCTGAGTGAGCCGGCCGAACCAGAGTGCTGCGGCGACCACGATCAACATATATAAGGTGCGCTGCGCCGGCACGCCAAAGCCCGCCAGCAGCACGTAAAGCAGCGCGACCGCGGCGCCCGTCAATGCGGCCACCTTCTGGGCCGGCATCAGCAGCGGCAGCTGCGCGCCGGTGAAAAACGAGCGGCGCCACAGCGCCGAGGCGAGCGACGCGAACAGCCCCGCCACCATGGTGATGTGCAGGCCCGAGATCGAGATCAGGTGGCCGACGCCGGTGCGGTTGAACACGTCCCAATCGGCCTGCCCGATCGAGCGCTGGTCGCCGACAACCAGGGCGACGATCACGCCCGCGTATTCCTTGCCTGGCAGCGCGCGCAGGATACGTTCGCGCAGCGTGGCCCGGCAATGTTCGATCACGTTCGATAAACCGACAACGAAGCCGTCGAGGCGCCGGTTCCTGCCGCCTCCCGGCCGCACGTAGCCGGTGGCGCGCACGCCCTGCTCCAGCAGCCATGCCTCGTAATCGAAGCCGTGCGGGTTCGCGTTTCCGTGCGGGCGTTGCAGGCGCACGACCAGCTGCCAGCGCTCGCCGGGCTGCACGTCGCCGATCGGCTGCAACGCTTCGCGGTAGCCGGCATACCATGCCAGCGAAACGCGCGGCGGCACCGTAACCTGCGCGTCGAGAACCCGTTCGACCTTGAAATTGAAGCGCACGCCGTTACCGAACCGGTACGGCAGGCTGTCGACGATGCCGACGAGCGTGATGTCGCGCCCCTCGTCGGCTTTGGCCAGTTCCGGCGCCAGCGCCAGATGAGCGGCCAGCGCGGCCCAGCAGAACCCGGCCAATGCACCGGCCAGCGCCAACCTCGCAACACCGCGCAAAAAGCACAGCAGGACTGCGATGGCAGCGAACGCGAACATGGTCGATGGCGACGGCAGCACCGCCTGAATTTGGAGCACGGCGGCGCCACAGGCAAATCCCAATATGGCGGCGCGCATGGCTCCCCGGAGACGTGGACAAAACCCCTAGCATGCCATTGGCCGCTGCACCGCACTTTGGCGCACGTCAGTCTTTCGATGCCTTGCGCAAGAAGCTGGCAATCGTCGGAACCAGCGTATGCGCAAACGGAAATTTGGGGTCGGTGTAGGTCGCGGCCTGGCGCTCCTTTTCAAGCGATGCTTCCTTCAACACGTGGTTCATCCCCGGCACCACAACAAGTTGCGCGGCCGGCAGGGCCTTGTGCAGCAGTTCAGCCTCGCTAAGCGGAACCTGAAGATCGGTGCTGCCCTGGACCAGCAGCACGGGCATCTTCAGGTCCTTGATGACCGTCGCCGGCACATACTTGAACCACGAAATGAGGTAGGGCTGCACGCTTGCGCGGTACAGTGCCGCCAGTTCGGGCGGCACATTGCCGGCCTCGCGCCCGCCCTCCAGCGCCGCGAGAATGCGCTCGCTTTCCCTGGCCAGCGGCGGTGGCAATGCCGGCGCAAGCTGCTCGCGCAGCACGGCCGACGCACCGCGTCCCACACCGGCAATCGACACATATGCGCGCGCGTTGCCGGCTTTGGCCGCCAGCATGCCAATCAGGGCGCCTTCGCTGTGACCGATCACGCTGACGCTTGAGAAGCGCTTGTCGGCCTTGAGCATGGCCAGCCAGGCGGTGGCGTCGGCGATATACGTCTCGAAGCGCAGGTCCGCCTCGCTCGGGACAGCGGTCGCGCTGGCGGCGATGCCGCCAGTCGACGGATGGGGCTAATGTTATTTAGGCAATACTGATATCAAGACCACTTTAGCACGTCCTGCGCTTACCCCGGCGCGTGCGTCCGCTGCCCCATTGCTTCGGCATCCTTCATCGGCGGCAAGCCGAACATCCGTCCGTATTCGCGCGTGAACTGCGACACGCTCTCGTAGCCGACCGCAAACGCCGCGCTGCTGGCCGATACGCCGTCCGACATCATCAGCCGGCGCGCCTCGATCAGCCGCAAGTGCTTCTGGAATTGCAGCGGCGAGAGCGAGGTCGCCGCGCGGAAGTGATGGTGGAACGACGATGGGCTCATCCCGGCGGTGGCGGCCAGGCGTTCGACCGGCAGCGGCTGCGCGAATTCGGCCCGCAGCAGCGCGACCGCGCGCGCCACCCGCTGCGCATGCCCGTCCGGCCCGCCCAGCCGGCGGATGGCCGCCCCGTGCCGTCCCGCCAGCAGCCAGTAATGCAGTTCGCGCACCAGCTGCGCATGCAGCACCGGCACCGATGCCGGCCGTTCCAGAAGGCGCATCAGCCGCAACGCCGCATCGGCCACCTCGGCATCGGTCGGTTCGACCGGTGCGCCGTCGACACGCGGCAGCGCCATCATCTGCGCGGTCAGTTCGGCCAGCACGGCCGGGTCCAGGTCCAGCACCAGCGAGATATAGGGTGCGTCCACGCTGGCCCGCGTGATCTGGCTGATGGTCGGCACGTCCGCTGTTATGAGCAGGGAATCGCCGGGATGGTAGGTCACGCACTCGTTCCCCATGGCGACCTCCTTGCTTCCCTGTAGTACCAGACAAACCAGCGGCCGCGCGATTGCGTGCTGCAAGCCAGTGGGCGCGGTGGCGCGGATGGTTGTCAGGCCGGCGATGGGCGTTTGCGCCAGGCCGGCGGCGTTGGCGTGCGCGTCCACGTACCGGCGGACGGTATTGAGCAGGGTCTCAGTCATGCTGCAATCCTAACCGATTCCTGACCGTCGCCGGCGCGGCCTGGAGGAATAGGCAAACAAGCGCGAGGTTCCGGCTACCTTGCCCGCGCCTTCGCGCCCTAAGATGAACTTCCCCCACACAGCAGGAGTTCAGCATGACCAAGATTGCCATCGTTACCGGCGCCAGCCGCGGCCTGGGCCGCAACACCGCCTTGAGCATTGCCCGGGGCGGCAATGACGTGATCATCACCTATCAGTCGCGCGCCGACGAGGCGCGCGCCGTGGTGGCCGAGATCGAGGCGATGGGACGCAAAGCCGTCGCCTTCCAGCTCGACATGGGCAGTGTCGCCGGTTTTGCGCCGTTTGCCGCGAACCTGCGCACCGTGCTGCGCGACATCTGGCAGCGCGACAGCTTCGATCACCTTGTCAATAATGCGGGCCATGGCGATTACGCCCTGATCGAGCAGACCAACGAAGCGCAGTTCGACAGCCTGGTGAACGTGCATTTCAAGGGTGTCTATTTCCTCACCCAGGCGCTGCTGCCGCTGATGGCCGACGGCGGGCGCATCGTCAACCTGTCATCGGGCCTGACGCGCCTGACCTACCCGGGCTACGCCGCCTACGCGGCGGTCAAGGCGGCAATCGAGACGCTCAGCGTGTACATGGCAAAGGAGTTCGGCGGCCGTGGCATTGCCGTCAACACGGTGGCGCCGGGCGCCATCGAAACCGATTTCGGCGGCGGCGTGGTGCGCGACAATCCGGAGCTGAACCAGACCTTCGCCGCCATGACGGCGCTGGGCCGCGTCGGCCTGCCGGACGACATCGGACCGATGATCGCCAGCCTGCTGTCGGAGAATAACCGCTGGGTCAACGCCCAGCGCATCGAAGTCTCCGGCGGCCAGGGCATCTGAACCACCGCCCGATGATGGCTACAGGAGCGGCAAGCGTGGAAGCGCGGCCAGTGCGTTGGCGCACGTGGCCGCACGCACTTCATCGACCGTCAATCCGCGCAGCTCCGCCAGCACGGCGCCGATGGCCGGCAGTTGCTCCGGGCTGTTGCGGCCCGGATGAATCCAGGCCGGCGAAATATCCGGCGCATCGGTTTCAAGCACGATCGATGCGAGCGGCAGCGTGGCAGCCAGGCGCCGGATCTGCAAGGCGCGCGTGAAGGTCATGGCGCCGCCAAACCCCAGCTTGAAACCGAGGTCGATGTAGACCTGGGCCTGCTGGAAGCTGCCGTTGAACGCATGTGCGATGCCGCCGGCCGGGCGGATCTGGCGCACATGCTTGAGCACCTGGTCCTGCGAACGGCGCACGTGCATGAGCACCGGCAGGCCCAGGTCGCGCGCGATGCGCAACTGCTCGCGGAAAAAATGCTCCTGCTTCTCGCGCATGGCAGGTTCGCACAGCATCGGGATGAAGAAATCGAGTCCGATCTCGCCGATGGCCACGAAATTCGGGTCGGCCATCGCCCCTTCCACCGCCGCGCGCAGCGCCAGCAGATCATCTTCCGTCGCGTTGGGCACATAGATCGGATGGATGCCGAGCGCGTAGCTGGCATTCGGCGCGCTGGCGGCCAGCTGGCGCACGGTGTCGAAATTACCCCGTTCGACCGCGGGAATGACAATCATCGACACCCCTGCTTCGCCCGCCCGCCGCGCCACCTCCGGCGATTCGGCGCCGAATTCGTGCGCGTCCAGATGGCAGTGGGTGTCGATCCACATGGTCACAGTTCGGCCGGTTGCAGTCCGTGTTCGGTCAGGCGCAGCACGCGGTCGCAGCGGCGCGCCAGTTCGATATCGTGGGTGACGATGACGAAAGCGGTGCCCAGCGTCTTGGACAGTTCGAGCATCAGGTCGAAAATCTGCTGCGCGGTGGCGTGATCGAGGTTACCGGTCGGCTCGTCGGCCAGCACGCAGCCAGGCTGGGTGACCAGCGCGCGCGCCAGGGCCACGCGCTGACGCTCGCCGCCGGACAGCTCGCCCGGCACGTGCACCACGCGCTTGGCCAGGCCCACGCGTTCTAGCACGGCGCGCGCCTTGTCGATGGCGAGCGCGCGCTTTTCACGGCGGATCAGCAGCGGCATGGCGACGTTGTCGAGCGCCGAAAACTCCGGCAGCAGATGGTGGAACTGGTACACGAAGCCGAGCGCCTCGTTGCGCAGGTCGCCGCGCGCGGTTTCCGACAGACTGGCGAAGTCCTTGCCCAGCAAGGTCACCGAGCCGGTGGTCGGCGTATCGAGGCCGCCCAGCAGGTGCAGCAGGGTCGATTTGCCGGAGCCGGATGCGCCGACGATCGCCACGCGTTCACCGCGATAGATGCTGAAGTCGACGTTGGTGAGCACCGGAACCGAATAGGTGCCCTGGGTGAAGGTCTTGCCCAGCCCGCGGCAGGCGAGAACCGGCGCGTCGCCGGGCTTGTTCAGGTTACTCATAGCGCAGCGCCTCCGCAGGTTTGACGCGCGACGCCGTGTAGCTCGGGTAGAGCGTGGCGACAAACGACAGGACGACGGCCACGCCGCCGATCTTGGCCACGTCGGGCCAGCGCAAATCGGATGGCAAGGCGCTGATCAGGTAGATATCCTTGGGCAAAAACTGTACTCCTAATAAACGTTCAATAAACGGGACGATGACATCGATGTTCAGCGCTACCAGCACGCCCAGGCCGACGCCGGCCAGGGTTCCCATCAGCCCCACCAGCGCACCCTGGATCATGAAGATCTTCATGATCGAGCGCGGCGACGAACCGAGCGTGCGCAGGATGGCGATATCGGCCTGCTTTTCGGTCACCGTCATCACCAGCGTGGCGATCAGGTTGAAGGCGGCGACGGCGATGATCAGGGTCAGCACGACGAACATCATCTTTTTCTCGGTCTGCACGGCGGCGAACCAGGTGGCATTCTGCTCGGACCAGTCGCGGATGCGCAAGCCGCCCGGCATGCTCGCCTTGAGTTCCTGCGCCACCGCGGGCGCGGCGTGCATGTCGGCGATGCGCAGGCGCAGGCCCGATGGCGCGTCGAGCCGCTCCATCTTTTGCGCGTCTTCCAGGTGCACGAAGGCGAAGCTGGCGTCATATTCGTAATGGCCGGCTTCAAAAATGCCGACCAGGGTGAACGAGCGCGTGCGCGGCAGCATGCCGGCCGGCGTGGTCTGGGCCTGCGCCAGCAGCATGGTCACCTTGTCGCCGATGCCGATGCCGAGCGAGCGCGCCAGCGCGTAGCCCATGACGATGTTGAACTGGCCCGGCACCAGCGCGGACAGGCTGCCCTGGCGCACCTGGCCGGCCGCATCGGACACCTTGTGTTCTTCCAGCGGCAGGATGCCGCGAATGACGGCCGGGCGCATCACGCCATCGCGCAGCAGCATGCCCTGGGTTTCGACGAACGGCGCGGCGCCCTTGACCGCCGGGTTCTTGAACGCGTCCTGCATCGCCGTCTGCCAGTTAGGCATCGTGCCGCGCGGGTCGAACACTTCGATATGGGCCAGCACCGACAGCATGCGATCGGTGACTTCTTTCTGGAAGCCGTTCATCACCGACAGCACGACGATCAGCGCTGCCACGCCGAGGGCGATGCCGGAGACGGAAATGAGGGAAATGAACGAGATAAAGCTGTTGCGGCCACTACGCTTGCCGGCACGCGTGTAGCGCAGGCCGACCAGCCATTCGTACGGTAAGTTGTGGATGATGCTCATGTGCCCCGGCAGTGATTGATTGCAAGTGCGCAGTTTGCCACACAAAGCGCATCCCGGGCAGGGTTGCCACAATTGAATCACGCGTTGCCGCCGTGGTTTTTACAAAAAAACTTTGAACCTGGCGCCGCGTGCGCACTCCAACTCAATACCGCAGAATGGAGGCATATCATGGCATTCAGTCTTTTCGATTCAAAAGGCGTGGACATCGACAAGCAGCGCTTTACGTGGCGCGAGCTGGTGCAAAAACCGATCAGCAAGCTCGACGACGACGCATTCACGCGTATCCGGGTCATCCTCGCGAACGGGCTCGAGACCGAAGCACTGCGTTTCGGCCATCTGGCGGCCCGCTTCAACCGCGAGCTGCGCCTGCCGCTGGCCAAGGTGCGGCGGACCGAACAACACCAGGCCACCCTGGTCAACTGGCTCATCGCGGCCGACCATTCGCCGCTGGAAACGACGGTCGCCTACGAGCAGGTTGCCATCGAGGTCACCGCGGCCGTCGCGCAGAACGAGCCAGACCCGTACCTGGCGCAGGTCTACCGCTTCGGCCTGCTGGAAGACTTCGACCATCTGTACCGCTATTCGGCCCTGCTGGACCGGCTGGAGGGCAAGGACGCGAACAATATCCTGCAGAGCTACACCGATATTCTGCCCGGCCGCCCGACGGCCGAGCACCACCGCGCGCCCGAGGATGAACTGCGCGAACCGTACAACGCCCGCACGGCCGCCTTCCAGACCAAGGTCAACGCGCTGACCATCGTCTCAAGCGAATACCAGACGCACGACTATTACCAGAACATCGGCCCCCTGTTCTCCGACCCGCTGGCGCGCCAGCTGTATGCCGAAATCGCGTCGATCGAAGAGCAGCACGTGACCCAGTACGAATCCATGCTCGACCCTGGCGAATCCTGGATCGAGCAATGGCTGCTGCACGAGGCGGCCGAGTGCTATACCTATTACAGCTGCGTCGAGCAGGAAACCAACCACCACATCCGGGCGGTCTGGGAGCGCTTTCTCGACTACGAACTGGGGCATTTCAACATGGCGTGCGAGGCGCTCAAGCAGTTCGAGCGGCGCGACCCGGCTGAAATCGTCACGAGCGACTTTGCCAGCCCGCTTGCCTTGCACAGCCAGCGCGACTTCGTGCGCAAGGTCCTGGCCAGCGAAGTCGACCTGCGCACCGACGGCACCCGCTTCGTCGGCAAGGAGTTCGAAAGCCCGCTCTCGCTCAACTACCGCAGCATGGTCAACGCCGACGGTTCACCGAGCGACATGGTCGCCGCCGGGTATATCTGGCGCCCGGGAACCGAGCTCACTCGCAGAGGCATGCTGGCCGCCGCCGGCGTCGCCGTGCCCTGAGCGCATTTGGGAACAGGAGACAAGATATGAGTAACGTACAGACTGAACACATAGGAATGAACCGCACGGGCATCCAGATGTCGCCCATCGACAGCAAGGCCATGCAGGATGTTGAGCCGGCCCTGATGGACAGCGATGGCGTCGATGAAATGGCGCTGGCCGAGTTGCGCAGCGAGTACATCGCCAATGCCGATGCGCTGGGATCGGTGCCCCTTCCCGGCACCATCACCGGCGCCGTGACGATGGGGGTGTCGATGCTCAAGGGCGAGAGCCCACAAATCCTGCTCGACAAGCTGGGCGAACGGCTGGCCTACGAGCGCACCGGCACGCGCTTGTACGACGCGCTGATTACCAAGTGCGAGGTGATGCTGGCAGGCGAAATCAGCATGACAATCGAAGACCTGGAGCAGATACGCGCCGATGAAGCACGCCATTTCCTGATGCTGGCCGATGCGATCGAATCGCTGGGGGGCGACCCGACGTCGCAGACGCCCAGTGCCGATCTGGTCGGGGTGGAGTCGCTCGGGCTGGTGCAGGTATTGAACGACCCGCGTACCAGCATTGCACAGTCGCTGCACGCCATCGTCACAGCCGAGCTGAGCGACAAGGCAGGCTGGGAAACCCTGGTAGCGCTGGCGGATGAGCATGGATTATCGGACATGGTCGACCGTTTTACACAGGCGCTGAACGAAGAGCGCGAGCATCTGGCGCTGACCCAAACGTGGTACGAAGAGGCTATCGGGCTGACTTACGGGGATGTGGAGGTCGACGAGCTGCCGGCGCAGTCGCAGTTGCAGTCGCAGTCGCCGCCGCCTCCTTAATACCGCGGTAATACGTCTGGACGCTTGCGGATTTTCGCGGTGACTGATGCGCCCGATGCAACCGGCGCGACCGATGCAAACGGCGCAAACGGCACGACGATTGGGCACAATCTGGCCGTAGCGCATGGGTGCGCTACGGCGGCTGGGTGCGCTACGGCGGCTGGGTGCGCTGCGCCGGCGGCGTGCGCTTCGGCGGGCGCATTCGCTGCGCCGGTTGCGTGCGCTGTGGCGGTTGCCAGCGCTGTCTCGACGCCAGCCCTACACGTGCTTAGCCCCCGCCCGACATCTTGACGATCCGGTTGTTCACGCCTGAAATATTCTTTTTAGGTTCGGCAGTGGATTGCCAGCGGACGCTGTTATTCACGCCTTCCACGGTCAGGGGGGCTTTCGGAGCCAGTTGAATCGTGACGGAATTGCCCGACCCGGACACTTCCAGCGCGGAGCACACGCCCGAAAACGTAATGACGTTGTCGGTTCCTTCGATGACCGCGCGGCGGCCATCGCACGGGAATGAACGTTGATGTCCATTGCCGCTGACTTGAACCCTGTCCTTGCCCGACGCAACGGCGCCGACACTGTCTTCGTCAGCAACTGCGGCGCCAGCGGCACCAAAGGCGGCAGCGGCCGCCATACTCAATGTAATCAGGACACGTAATGACATCACAACCCTTTCAAGAAATCGTTGCCGGAATTATAATAATCCGATGTGAATTCGACAACTTTCATGCTTCACCAACGGGCATGACCGTTACCCATGTGCGAATCCGCTGTCGCTGCGCCGAACAATCTATCATTTCAATGGCAGCTTGACGATCTGGTGTTTCCCCCCACTCAGGTCCTGGTTGGGTTCGCCCGTGGACTGCCAGCGCACCTTGTGGTCGGCACCGGCTACCGTCAGGGAGCCCTGCGGCGCAAGTTGGACGGTAACGCTGTTATTCCCGCCCGAAACGTCGAGACTCGCACACACACCTGTAAAAGTGATGACATGGTCGGAACCTTCGACCACCGCCTTGCGTCCATTGCATGGGAACGTACGCTGATGGCCGTTGCCGCTGACTTCGATCACTTCCCTGGTCACGGAAATCGCGCCGACCCCTTTTTCCTGCGCCATGGCGGCGCTGTGCAGGCTCACCCCGGCAGCGAAGACAACGCCAACGGCGCGCACAAAATTGGTATTAAACAACATCGATGCCCCTTATCGAGAAAAATGTTATCTAAATTCTAGCATTACATTCAAACCAGGCGCACTCATCTGATGGCGCAACGAGCGTCCTCCGCTTGCTGGCTGACGACACAGATGTGCTCAGGCGCCCGTTTTAACCCAGGCCGTGGATGCAATCCCTGGCCCGATCGCCGCCATTCGCCGACGCGCCAGGATTTTCGGGCGTGCCGTTTTGTCCTACAATGCTGGATGACCCAAATTTCGCTTGTCCTGCCGTTCGCCTTGCCCCCTCCCGAGCTCGCCCCCGATCTAATCCGCGCATTGCAGGCGCCCGCGCTGGCTGCGCTCATCAGCCGCACCACGTCCCGCCAGCAACTGCCGGTCGATGAGGACCTGCGCGCCCTGCCCCACGAAGCCTGGCTGGCGCGCGCGCTGGCGGCGTCCGGCGGCGGCAAACCGGCATTTGCCAGCGCCGTCATGCAAGGCTATGGGCTGGCGCCGGCGCAAGGCACCTGGTTCATCGTCCACCCGGCCCACACCCAGATCGCCCGCAGCCATTTGCTGATAGCCGACATGCGCCGCCTGCAGTTGTCCGAGGCGCACGGGCGCGTCCTGTTCGACATCGCCAAGCCTTACTTCGACGAATCCGGACAAACGCTCCTGTACGGCGACGCCGGTACCTGGTTCATGCGCGCCGACGACTGGGCCGACCTGGAGACATCGACACCCGATTCGGCCGTCGGCCTGAACCTGACCGACTGGATGCCCAAGGGCCCGCCGGCGCGCGCATTCCGCAAGCTGCAAAACGAAGTGCAGATGCTCTGGTTCGAGCATGCCGTCAACACCGAACGCGAAGCGCGCGGCCTGGCGGCGATCAACTCCTTCTGGCCGTGGGGCGCTTCCCCGGCCGGCGCCAGCGTCGACGCCTCCGCGCTGGCCACCAGTGCAGCCCCGCCGTGGATGACAGCGCTGACCGGGCATCCACAGGCCGCAGCCATCACGTCGATCGACGCAATGGCCGGGAAATCGATCCTGGTGTGCGACGCCCTGAGCGAAGCGGCCATGGCCACCGACTGGGCGGGCTGGCTGCAGCACATGCACCGCCTGGAGCAGTCCACCTTTGCCCCGGCTCTGGCCGCGCTCAAGGACGGCCGCGTCAAGCAGCTGCAACTGGTCCTGAGCCACCGCACCAGCCAGACCGCTTTTACCACCACCCGCTTTTCGCAACGCGCCTTCTGGCGCCGCCCGACCTTAGACAGACTGCTGCCATGACCCGTATCACCACTCGCCCCTGCTCTTTCCGAACGTCCGAAATGCTGCGCCAGACCGGCGTGCATCCCGTGCTCGCGCGCCTGTACGCCGCGCGCGGCCTGACCGACGCGCGCGAATTATCGAGTGAACTGGGCAGCCTGATGGCGCCCGCCGGCCTGCTGCACATCGACGCCGCCGCCGTGTTCCTGGCCGACGCCATCAAGGCCGGCAAAAAAATGACCATCGTGGCCGACTACGATTGCGACGGCGCCACCGCCTGCGCCGTCGCCCTGCGCGGCCTGCGCGCGATGGGTGCCACGGTCGACTACATCGTCCCCAACCGCTTCGAGTACGGCTACGGCCTCACGCCCGAAATCGTGGAACTGACCGCGCGCGAAAAGGCGCCGGATATCATCATCACTGTCGACAACGGCATCGCCAGCATCGACGGCGTGCTGGAAGCGAAGCGGCGCGGCATCGACGTTGTCGTCACCGACCACCACCTTCCGGGCGACACGCTGCCCGAAGCGCGCGTGATCGTCAATCCGAACCAGCCCGAGTGCGGCTTTCCCAGCAAGCACCTGGCCGGCGTCGGCGTGGTGTTCTACGTGCTGCTTGCACTGCGCGCCGAACTGCGCAAACGCGGCGTATTCGATGCCCAGACCCAGCCCAAGCTGGACAGCCTGCTCGACCTGGTCGCCCTGGGCACCGTGGCCGACGTGGTGCGGCTCGACTCGAACAACCGCATCCTGGTGGCACAGGGCCTCAAGCGCATGCGCGCGGGACGCATGCACCCCGGCGTGGCCGCGCTGTTCCGCGTGGCCGGACGCGAAGCGCGCAGCGCATCGCCGTTCGACCTGGGTTTTGCGCTCGGTCCGCGCCTCAATGCCGCCGGGCGCCTGGAAGACATGTCGCTCGGGATCGAGTGCCTGGTCACCGACGACGACGGACGCGCCTGGGCCATCGCCCAGCAGCTCAACGAAATCAACCTGAAGCGCCGCGAAATCGAGGCCGACATGCAGGACACGGCCCTGCTGCACCTCGACGCCTACGAGCCGGCCGACAGCAACACGATCAGCGTGTTCGACGAATCCTGGCACCAGGGCGTGATCGGCATTGTCGCCTCGCGCCTGAAAGAAAAATTCTTCCGCCCGACGATCACCTTCGCACCGGGCGCGGAAGGCTGGATCAAGGGCTCGGGGCGGTCGATTCCGGGCTTTCACCTGCGCGACGCGCTCGACCTGGTATCGAAGCGCGCACCAAGCCTGATCGACAAATTCGGCGGCCATGCGATGGCGGCCGGGCTGACCATTCGCGCCGACGCGTTCGAGGCGTTTTCCGCGGCATTCGAGGAAGTCGGGCGCGCCTGGCTTAACACGCAGCAGCTCGAACGCATCATCGAAACCGACGGTCCGCTGGAAGACGCCTATTACACGACCGAATTCATCGGCCTGATGGACGGCCAGGTGTGGGGCCAGGGCTTTGCGCCACCAGTGTTTTGCGATGAGTTCCGGGTGGTCAGCCAGCGCATTTTGAAAGAGCGCCATCTCAAGCTCCAGCTTGAGCGCAACGGCCAGCGTTACGACGCCATCTGGTTCGGCCACACCGCGTCGGTCGGCGAGCGCGCACGCGTGGCATTCCGCCTCGACGCCAACGAATACAACGGCGTCACACGGGTGCAACTGCTGGTCGAACACGCCGAGCCGGCTTAAGTTCGCCTGAACAGGCCGGAACGGGCCCAAGCACGCCCGTCCACTGCCGGCGCCGGACGCCTGGCACGTCGGGCTGGAAGAACTGATCCGTCCGAGCCGAGCCGGATCATGCACGTCCGCCATGGTCGTCCGGCACGCCGACGGCATCCGGCCCGTCGCTACTCACTGGCGCGTCATTCGACATGGTCTTGTGGGGGTGTTTAATCATCGGCGTGCAAGCACACGGGCTTTGGTGTTCCACGCCCGCAACTCAAGACAGCTTTTCCAGCATCGCCTCGCCACCTTCAAGCTCTGCCTCCCTGAACTGCCAGCATGAAATGACGCAACGCGCCGCCACGGCCTCGGTAAATGCAAGGCACTCCTTCTCGGTGTCGAAGTGCTCCACCTGCGTCAACGGCCAGGGCTGCCGATAACGGACCAGATTGTTCACCTCGCTCAACAAGCTTGTGTAGCCCATTCCATCTTCATACATTTCCGCACGGGATACCGCCGCGACGGCCTTCAGCGGAAGCGTCCTCGATTCCAGCGGTTTGCTACCGTCGGGATAGTGCCTGCGGGTATTCCACGTACGGTTCCCGAAATCGATCCATTCACGCGATGTCCAGACCTGGCCCGGCTTCGCCTTTTGCTTCCTGAAACCCCACACGGCGCCCGCCGGAACGGCGACCATCCAGATTGCCTGCGTGACGCTGTTTTCCCCGACGATGAAATCCAGGAGCAGCGTCAGGAGTTTCGCCAGCGCAAGGGCAACAACGCCGTAAATAAAGGCCGCAGCCTTGGCCATCACCAGACGGTCGTCCTGCGTTGCTTCCCGCGATTCGAGGACCCAGTGATCCGGTTCGTCGTGGCCAGACGCCCCCCGGCCATCGGCACATGGTTGATTCACGACACGGGGAGTACGCGCTTCGGGGATAGGGCGAGGAATCTTGGACACGTCTGCTTGACACCGCACAGGGAGGAATTGGCGATATTATGAGGCTTCGCCGATTTGAAATAAAAACAATGTTGCTCCTGCCTGCAAGTCTTGCAGCGGCTGTTGTGCTGCCTGTCAGCGCGGCCGCGCTACCGGGCACAAGCGAGCCGAACAGTCCCAGTCATTCTTTGTGCAAGCTCATGAACAGTTTGATGGCGATTGGCTTGCACACGACACGAAGATAGAGTATAAATACTCCATAACTGGAGCCCATCATGAATCTTGCCTTCGCATATCCAAAAAGTCGTTTCGAGCCGGCCGTGCTCATCGACCTGAACGCGCGAGCGGAGCGGGAGCGCCTGTCCAAATCCGCGCTCAAGGGGTTTTTTGCCCTCATGACCGCCTGGAAGCTGCGCGACGAAGATGCCCGCGAACTGCTCGGCGGCATGTCTTCCTCCACTTTCTACGAGTGGAAAAAGAACCCCGACCGCGTCCTCGAAGTCGACCGCATCACCCGCATTTCCTACCTGCTCGGCATCTACAAAGCCCTTCACATTCTGTACGGCGACAAGCTTGCCGACGAATGGGTCACCCTCCCGAATACCAATCCTATCTTTGCCGGACGCACGCCGCTGTCGCAAATGCTGGCGGGCGGCTTGTTATCCATGCAAACGGTGCGCAAGCTGCTCGACGCGCGCCGAGGAGGCCTCTGACTTGACGGTCATTCCCAAGCTCACCAATTTGCGGCAGTTCGACACCTGCCGCCTGATCCCATCCCGCTTCGCCGACGTGGAAGATTCCGTGCTCAGCCCGCTGGCCGAGGATCGTGATGTCTTGCGCGACCTGTTCGATATCGATAACGCCACCAATGAACGCCTGCGCGGCGAATACGGCAGCCTGCCCGGCATTGGCGTCGATGAACTGGTCTTCGGCGTGCCGAATTTCCGCATCATCAACGCGGCCTACACCTATCCGCGCCCGGAAGGCAGCCGTTTCAACGATGGCGAACGCGGGGCCTGGTATTGCGCCTTCGAGGCCGAGACCGCCCTTGCCGAAATCACTTTCCACAAGACCGTGGAGTACCAGGAAATCGGCCGCTTCGACGACAGCGTGACGTATCAGGCGCTGATCGCCGACTTTACCAGCACGTTCCACGACATTCGCGGGGTCGATGCCTTCGCCAGGTATCTCGATCCGACCAGCTACATCGATTCCCAGGATCTGGCCACGCAACTGCTCGAGAGCGGTTCGATGGGCGTGATTTACCCGAGTGTGCGGCGTCCCGAGGGCACTTGCCTTGCATGTTTCCGCCCCGCCCTGGTCGGCAATGTACGCAAGGGACAGGTCTACCGCCTCACCTGGTCCGGCTCGCCTACCCCCGTCATCGATATCATCTGAACCATCGTTTTACGATCGACTCCACCTGAACTATTGAGTAACTGTATGAATACCAAGCCTGAAAACGACACCGAACTGCGCGCCAAGATCAACCTCGAAACGGCGCGCCTGCCCTGGTCCGAACTGGAGCGCCATTTTGCCCAAGGCAATGTGGTGTTCGTCAGCGCCGACCTCGACCTGGTCGACGTCGCCGTGCGCATTTCGCACGATGACAAGGACAGCATCGCCCGCTGGATGGGCGACGGCAAGCTCGGCAAGGTGTCGGATGCGCAGGCGCAAGCCTGGACCGAGACCGCCGCCGTGTTGTGGACCTCGGTCGTTCATCCTTTCATACTGGTGCAGCCAGAAAAAGCCGTCCTGCACTGAACCGATTGCGGCCTAGCGCCGCTTCAAAATCGACCCGAGCACGCCGCGGATAATCTCCCGCCCGACCTGCGAGCCGATGCTGCGCGCGGCCGACTTGACCATCGCCTCCACCGGCGATTGGCGCTTGCTGCCGCCGCCGCCGAACAAGCCGCCGAGCATGCCGCCCAAGGACGTATTGGGCGCACTCTCGGGCACCTGGCTGCGCGCGCCGCCGGCCGGGGTCCTGCCGCGCGGTGCCGGGGTTTCGGCCTGTTCCGCAGCAACAGCGCGGGCGGCAATCAGTTCGTGCGCCGATTCGCGGTCGATGCCTTGTTCGTACACGCCGGCAACCACCGATTGCGCCATTGCGTGCTGGCGCCCGGCGTCGTCAATGGGGCCGATCTGCGATGCCGGCGGCAAGATGAACGCGCGCTCGACCATATTCGGCCGTCCTTTTTCATCAAGGAACGAGACGAGCGCTTCGCCCACCTCCAGCTCGGTGATGACCTGGGCGGTATCGAGCCCCGGATTGGGCCGGAACGTGTCGGCGGCGGCCTTGACCGCTTTCTGGTCGCGCGGCGTGTACGCACGCAAGGCGTGCTGCACGCGGTTGCCCAACTGGCCAAGCACGGTGTCGGGAATGTCGAGCGGGTTCTGCGTGATGAAAAACACACCCACGCCCTTCGAGCGGATCAGGCGCACCACCTGCTCGATCTTTTGCAGCAAGGGCTTGGGCGCTTCGCTGAACAGCAGGTGCGCCTCGTCGAAGAAAAACACCAGCTTGGGCTTGTCCAGGTCGCCTACCTCGGGCAGGTTTTCAAACAGCTCCGATAGCAGCCACAGCAGAAAAACCGCATACAGGCGCGGCGCGTTCATCAGCTTGTCGGCGGCGAGGATGTTGACGATGCCCTTGCCTTGCGCGTCGGTTTGCAGCAAGTCATCGATATTGAGCATCGGTTCGCCGAAAAAGCGGTCGCCGCCCTGCTGCTCGACCGCCACCAGCCCGCGCTGGATGGCGCCGATACTCGCCGCCGAGATGTTGCCGTAGGTCGTGCGGAAATCTGCAGCGTTGTCGCCCACATGCTGCAGCATGCTGCGCAAATCCTTGATATCGAGCAGCAGCAGGCCATTGTCGTCAGCGATCTTGAACACCAGTTGCAGCACGCCTTCCTGGGTATCGTTCAGGTTCAGCATGCGCGCCAGCAGCAGCGGGCCGAGATCGGAAATCGTGGCGCGCACGGGATGGCCGTTCTCGCCAAACACATCCCAGAACGTCACCGGACAAGCGGCCCAGGCTGGCGCTTCGACGCCCAGTGCGCTCAAGCGCTTTATCATCTTTTCCGAGGCTGCGCCCGCCGTGGCCATGCCGGACAGGTCACCCTTGACGTCCGCCATGAACACCGGCACCCCGATTCCCGACAGCGCCTCGGCGATCACCTGCAAGGTCACCGTCTTGCCGGTACCGGTTGCGCCGGTGATACATCCGTGACGATTGACCAGCGCCGGCAGCAAATCGAGCATCAGCGGCGCTTGGGATGCATTGTTTCTGGCAATCGGCAGCGGGATGGACATGGCGGCAATCTCCTGGGTGCGATGGGATATTCATAGTACATCATGCCTTTGGCATCGATCGATGCAAGTTTCCCGGCAACGGGCAAAACGTGATTCAATACGCCCGCGGCGATTTGCCGCAGTTACACTTCGACGGAGACCAGGATGCGTTCGATTATTTTTCTTTTTGCCGCTTGGCTGTGCACCAGTGGCGTTCAGGCCGCAGGCGGCATCACGGCTGGTGGCGTTGTTTTGCTGCAGCCTGAACAGGTGATCGGCGCAAGGGTCAGCGTGGAAAAACTTGCTCCTTACCTCAAGCAAGTGGACGCTGCCGCGAGTGGAATATTCAATGCCGCGAAGGCCGTTCCCGCCACCGGTGGATTCCTGGTGGTGGCGATTCGTCCGGGACAGCAATCGAAATTCTGGCTCGATTTCAATCCGCCGCTGCCGCCAGCCGTGGCGAGCGACCTGATCGCCGCTGCGCAAGGCGTGAAACCGCCTGCCGTCAACGGCGGAACAGTGGTGCTCGCGATGAAATATGGCGTCGCCGGTGGCAAAGTGCCAGCGGGTCCGATGCCCTCCCCGGCGGAGTGGACAACGGTCGCCAAGGCGGCAGGAAAGCCGCTGGAGATTGGTGATCTCGTCGACCGCATCTGGAAGTAAGTGCGAATTGGTGGCCGATTGCTGCTGTTTGCGGGAAAGAACCGGAGGAATGGCGGCAAAGGACGCGTCAGTCCGCTATCTCGATGAGCCTCCGTTTGCGCGGTCTGGACATGAGATGGTTGTCGTCGGATGGTTGTCTATAATGAGTGGGCGAATACATGACCGCGAGACGAAATTAAATGGCTGACGGCTTGAGCAGATTTCAGGCGAAGGAAGCGATACACAAAAATTGTGGTGCGGGTTGGTTACCTTTGGTTGATGAAGTTTTCGATAAACTGCCTTCAAATATCATCATTACCTCTGCCTTTCAAAAATACGGCGCATTGCGATTTGACTGGGATCCCCGGGACGATGGGGAGTTTGATGCCTTCCTTAATGATGTGGCACAGCGCAGCTTGGGCATGTGCGAAACTTGCGGGGAAGCTGGTATCGAGATGATTATTGATAGCTGGGTTGTCACACGGTGTAATCTGCATTCCGGAGGATACGTCTGGCGCAGCGACGAGCCTTGATTTTTGGGCCGTGAAGTGGCAACTCAATTAAAAGCAGAGACGACGATTGGAGATCTGGAGTTGGCCTCGGTCCGTCGCCACCGCACAGGCGGGAACGCATGCGCTCCCGCCACGTTTGCATCGTAGCCTGCGGCTCGATCAAACACGTCCACCGACTTGCGTGGAATTAACTAGATCAGGGCGATGCCGTGCGCGACCGGTCGTTCAGACTGCCCGCTCCACAAACCCCATTCCCACAAACACCCGTTCCGCGTTGCCGCGTTCCGCCTGAAAGTGGTGCATGCGGCGCTCGGATTTGTTCTTGCCTTCCTCCGACTTCGCCAATTCCCCCAGCTTGCTTAGCAACAGCTGCGCCGCAAGCCGCTTGTTGGCATGCTGGCTGCGCTCGGTCTGCACCTTCACCGACAAGCCCGATGCCACATGGGTTGCCCGGATCGCGCTGTCGGTCTTGTTCACATGCTGACCGCCCGGCCCGGAGGCGCGCGTCGCTTCATACCGGATTTCTCCGAACTCGGTCGACACGGCCGGCGGCGCAAACGCCGCGCCACTCAGGAACCAGTTCTTCCGCTTATGCATCTTGCGGTAAGGACTTTCGCAGATCCACTGGATGCTGCCGCACCAGCGCGCAGCAAGCGCCCCTTCAGGTTCCGCAGGACCATCCAGCTCCAGCAGCACCGAGCGCAAAGTCCCGCCGACGGGTCCATCCAACTGCTCCACCACGCTGACCGTCACCCCCGCCTTCTGCGCCTCGCGGCTCAGTTGCGCAAGCGCTTTCGTCACCGCCAGGCAGCACTCCACCGGGCCCGTATTGGCTGTAATTTGTAACCAGATCATCAGCAGCACTCCCCACGCGTCTTGTAGGTCAGCACTGGTTTGCTTCTGGAAACCACCCTCACCAATCCCGCGCCCACAAGCGAGCCGAGCACGCTGTCGACATTCTTGTACGCCTGTGGCGCTTCTTCATAAATCAGGGCACGATCGTTGCAGATGACGCGCCCGCCCATCGACGTGCGGCTCAATTGCGCCGGCGTCGCCAGTTTGTCCAGGCGGCCCTTGCAATCGGTACGCATCCATTTGCGCCCTGCTCCATGCGCCAGCGAATGCAGGCTCAGTTCACCGGCCGACAGCACCGGTTCGATCAGATAGCTGTAGTCGTCGCGCGAACCGGGCAACATCACCAGCCCCTGGTCGCTCGGCGTGGCGCCCTTACGGTGCAGCCAGCCTGCCTGGCCATCGATGCATGCTGGCGTCACCGTGTTGTGGTGAACGTCGAGCACGCGCACAGCCTCACAACGCAGGCGATGAAAAATCCGCGCCGCGATCAGCGATCGATTCACTTCCGCGTATTGCAGCGCTGCGTCATGCTCGCGCAAATACGCGACCGCTTCAGGGCTGCCGTCGGCCAAACCGGCGTGGCTGTGCGCGTCGACATGCGCGCGCAAAATTACTTGGCCAAGACCACGCGAGCCGCTGTGCACCAGCAGTTGCAGGCATTTACGCGTCAGCGTCGTGCGCCCCATCACCTCTTCATCTTCGACAGCGTCGATGGCCTGAAGTTCCGCGAAGTGGTTGCCCCTACCGATGGTGCCGAGCGAGCGCAGCGGCGCCAGATCCACGCCGGCCGCAGCCAGCGATGCCGACAATGCGTCGATGCGTGCCGGCCAGGAAGGATCGAGGCGCTCCAGAGCGGCCCATTCCTCCTCGTCGATCACGTCGTCGAGGTTGCCGATCTGCTTGTCGATCTTGTCGAGCTTGGCTTTGCCGGCAAGAATGTCGGTTTGCCACAGCGCCATGCCGCAGCCGATGTCGTTGCCGACCAGTGCCGGATACAGGCGTCCGGTGGAAAAGAAGGCGGCCCCGACGGGATAGCCGCGGCCCGGATGCAGGTCGGGCAAGCCGACGACGCGCTGCATGCCGGCGAGTGCGGCCGTGGTTTTGGTTTGTTGTACTGCTGCGTCTTCGAGCCACAGACGGTCGGACGCGATGATCGAAATACGATCAGAAATTTGCTGAACAAAATTGCCCATGTGATGCCAATCCAAAAAAGTCGATACGGGATTGGGCGCTGGCGGAGCGCTGACGATTAACTCGTCAAGAGAGGGCTAAAACGATGCGACAGACGGGCGAATGCCGTCGGTTCAGTGCAGGATGTAGCCAGCCAGACCCAGAAAAAGAGCGTTTATGTTCAGTTTTTGCATGATCGATCTCCTTTTCTAAAATGGTTGGCCTGCTTGAGAATGCGATAGTAGGTGATTTTTTGCGGCAACGCAAGTGCTAACTTGCCATTATTTACTCATGGGGCGGGCGTTGTTGCCTAACCGGGGTCAGACCTCGGTTAGGAAATACTGCGCGTTCGTTGCTTAACCGAGGTCTGACCCCGGTTGAGCAACATGTCGACTTAGCGAACGGCGCAGAAGCCGAACGATTGCGTCGCTTTCGGCTGCACTGTCGCGTTGTACGCCTGGCCCGATGCCGTCAAGATCGCGCCAGTCTGGGTGTAGACCGCGTTCCACAGGTTGTTGATCTTGCCCTGCACCGGCACTTGGATCTTCCACACCACCGGCGACGTACCGGCGTTGTTCACTGCAACATCGGCGCAATAGCCAGCCGACCAGTCGGACGTGATTTTCACCACTGCCGTGACCGACGGTGTTGGCGTCGGTGTTGGTGTTGGCGTCGGCGTTGGCGTTGGCGTTGGCGTCGGCGTCGGCGTCGGTGTCGGTGTCGGTGTCGGTGTCGGTGTCGGCGTTGGCGTCGGCGTCGGTGTTGGCGTCGGCGTCGGTGTTGGCGTCGGCGTCGGCGTCGGCGTTGGCGTTGGCGTTGGCGTCGGCGTTGGCGTCGCACCAGCCCACAAGTTCTTCAGCAATGCCATCTTGTCCGGCCAGACCGTTTTCCAGTCATCCTGCAAGATGCCGCCCGTGTCTCCGCTGTTCGGATTGAGCGTCCAGTAGAACGAACTGATCATGCCGCGTTCTTTCAGGTATTTCACCAGCGCATCCTGCCAGATCTTGTCTTTCGCATGGCCGCCGCCGTGGCCGTACTTGCCACCCCACTCGCCCAGCACCACCGGATAATCCTTGGCGAACTTGCCCCACTGCTGATCCCAGATCGCAGGCATGTTGGCCGGGAAGTCAGGCGCCCGGAAGTAATCCATCTCGAACACATCAGGACCGTACACGTGCGGCGACAGCACCAGCTTGTTACGCGGAATGTCGAGCGTCTTGCAGTTCAGCGGTTCCAGGTTGCCGCCCCAGAAATGGCCGTACTGGCCCTGGCAGCCGCCAGAATTGCTGCCAATGCCTTCGACGAAAATAAGCAGGTTGGGATTGACCGCCAGGATGCGCTTCGATGCGCGCTCGGCCGCGAGGTTCCAGTCGGTACGCACATTGCCCGTACCCCAGGTCGCTTGGCCGTGCGGCTCGTTCTTGATGTCCAGGCCGATCAGGTTGCGCAGGCCGGAGTAATGCTGGGCCAGGTATTCGAGGTCGGTCAGCCACTGTTCTTCGGTGTACTGCGGCGTGTTCCACAATTCCGAAATCGCGTTGCAATCCGGACGATGGTGGTCCAGCAGAATATAGATGCCGCGGCGGTCGACTTCTTTCAGGAACACGTCGAGCCATTGGCGCGAGTTCAGGCCCACCAGGTCGGGATTGGCCAGCGCGTCGATGTTCGGCTTGACCGAGTCGCGAAAGGTGGCCGGGCACACCGGAATACGCAGGGCGTTGAAGCCGTTCGCTTGCACCTGGTCGAGCATGCTCTTCCAGTTGCGCGTCCACAGGCCGTGCACCGTGCCATCATAGGTCTCGAAACCGAACCAGTTCACGCCCTTGAGCACGACCGGACGGTTCGCATCGTCCAAAATCTTGTTGCCGGATACGGTAAAGGCGTGGCCCGCCGTGGCTGCGAAGGCCAGGGCCAGCGACAGTGCCAGTTTGCTTACAACTTTCGGGGTAATCATCGTGCATCTCCAATATAGGTGAGAGGACTTGAAGCGGGCCGGTTAGAGCCCGGCTGGTAGCGGCCGGTAACCGGTCACCGCTGCGACCGCGACACCCGGGAAGGTGCCGACTAGGGCGTTGTAGCCTTCGGCCGATTTTCCGTAACGGTTGCGGGCATCGGCCAGCGCAATCTCGTCTTGCGGCAATTTGCCGCGCAGTTCCTTGAGTGATGACACCGTTTCCAGCTCGGGCGCGCCGCGCGTTTCCGCCAGGCGGTACAGCACGCCGGTCAGCTCACCCTGGTAACGTTTGTAGGTATCGACCGCTTCCGCGTCGTTCAGCACGTCGCTGTTGGTCGGCAGCGCACTGGCGCGCACCAGGCTGGTCCGCGCCTGGTCGATGAAGGCCGGATCGAGTCCGCCGGCCCGCGCCGCGCCTTCGAGCGCGGTGCTGGCCAGGCGCGCGCGCTGCGCGTGGATCTGGGTCAGGTCGCGCCAGGCGTCGGTGCCGCCCGCCCTCGCGGCGCTGAGTGTGTTGTAACTGATGCCGGCGCCGACGCCGGCGACGGCGAGTATTACCGCGAGCACTGCGATTGCCGCTTGTGTTGAACGAATCGTCATCGTCGTCCTCCCTTGTTTTCAAATGCCTGTTTCAAACGCAAAAAATCCGCGCGGGCCACATTCGGCCCGCGCGGACGACTAACAATTACTTGACAGCGATGGTGCAGCTACGGCCAGCCCAGCTCAGGCCGGTCGGCAGCACTTTCGCGCCGCTGTACGACAGTTGCATGCCGAACTCGACATTGCCGCCGGCAGCGATGGTGCCGTTCCAGCCCGTCGGCGTCGCGTTGAACGCACGGCCGCTCTGGGTCACGACAGCGCCCCACGAGTTGGTCAGCGTGGCGTCGTTCGACGCGGTCCAGTTCAGTGCCCAGCCGGTAATCGGCGCGGTGCCGGTGTTACGCAGCGTGACGCGTGGAACCTGGCCAGCACCCCAGTCATTGGTGGTGTCGAAATCGACAGCGCAACCGCCGGTCTGCACATCCTTGTCCGCTTCGGTGGCCACGACGTTGACGGCGGCTGCCGTCGGCGCGGTCACTGCGAAGGTGGCGCTGCCGTTCAGGCTATCGGCATCGACTGCCGCGGCAACCGTCACTGGCTGGGTCACGTTCCAGTTAGCTGGCGTGAAGGTCAGCGTTGCACCACCGGCAACCGACAGGTCGGTGTCGCCGCTCAGGCGGGCTACGCTGACCGTGACGTTCGCTTTAGGTGCTGCACCCAGGCGGACCTGGAAGGTGCGCGATGCGCCTTCCGGTACGCTCAAAGGCGCGCCGGTGACAACCAGGCTGACCGGGATCACAACATCGCGGTCGGACTCGGTGGCCACCGTGGTGGCGCTCAGGTAGCCAGGCGCCGTGAAGGTGAAGTTGGCGCTGCCGTTGAGGGCGTCGGCATCCGGTGCGGCGTTGATCGACACGGCCTGCAGCACGTTGTAGTTGGCCGGCGTGAACAGCAGGCTGGTCTGCGGCGTGCTCAGGTCGACGTCGCCGCCGGCCGCCTTGGCGATGGCGACCGTGACGTTGGCGGCAGGCGCCTTCGACAGGCTGATGCGCACGCTGTTGGAACCGCCTTCAGGCACGCTCAGGGCGCTGGTGCTGGTCACGATCGATGGCGAGTCGCTGCCGCCGACGATGTTGGCGTAATCGGCCAGTGCATTGGCGATGTCGGCCTGCGCCCAGAAGCGGTGGTAGCGCCAGGTTGGTGCCGGGCCGCCGTCCAGGTAAGCTTTCAGCTTAGGCCACTGCGGATCGTCCTTGTATTTCGGACGGATGCTCAGGAACGTCGCGCTCGAGTCGATCACCGCGCCCTGGGCGTTGGTGCCGGTCCAGCCCTGTGGAATGTACACGCCCGAACCGGTAGCCGGATCGTAAGGCTGGGTGAAGCGCTTGTAGTCGGCGCGCGTTTCGTCGACCACCAGGCCAACCGAATCCTGGTGCTTGGCCCACATGCGGTCCAGCAGTTGCTTGGCCAGTACTTTCGCTGGTTCGTTGTTCGCTTTTGCGCCGTAGTAGATCAGGGTACGGGCAAAGGCGGCGGCGATACCGACGTCGTTGGTGCTGTCGACAATTTTTACGCGCAGGTTGGCATTCGCGCCAGGGGTTGCCGCGTTCCAGGTGTCAGGCTGGCCGCTCCATGCCAGGGTGTTCGGGATGGTGTAGGTGCCGTCCGCTTTCAGGACCGTGTTGGCCGATGCCCAGGCTACCCATTTGTCCAGAACCGTCTTGGCGCGCGCGTCGCCGCTGGCGTAGTAGTACTCGGCCACACGCTGCATCGACCAGGCCTGGAAGCCGAACCAGGTGTTCGACGCCGGATCGTGGTAGACCGGTTTTTCATCGTAGAACATGCCGTGGAAGGTCGCGGTGCCTGCCGGTGGGGTCAGGTAATCGCCGCCCCAGCTGTTGGTCGCGCCGCCGGCGATCGCGCCGTCAGCCGATTGCAGCCAACGGTAGAATTCCATCTGGCGGGTCAGGCTCTTGCCCCAATCGCCAGCAGCGCTAGGCGAGAGCGGCTTGAATTCGGCCTGGGTCGACAGTGCCCATGCGGCCAGCGGATTCTGGTAGCCGAAGTGGTTGTGGCTCGAACCGATGCGCCATGCCCAGCCGGCGTTGGTGTCGGTTGCGCCGCCCCATGCGTAGTACCAGCTCATCAGGTAATGCTGATTGTCGCGTTCGCCTTGAGCATTCGGCTGGCCATTGCCGCCCGGGCAGGAATTCGCGTTGGTGCAATTGCCGATCTTTTTGAAGTACTTGTCGAACATGGCGTAACGCAGGAAGTCGCCCATCTTCGCGGCCTTGGTGACCAGATCGGCCACTTGCGCGCTCTTGCCTTGCTGCTTGGCCCAGACCGACGCCCAGTACACGGCTTGCACGGCACGCGCATCGGCGTCAGGTGCATTGGTGTAGCGGAACTGCTTGGCGCGGTTGTTGTCGCCGATGAACAGGCCGAGGAAACCCTCGCCGCCGCCGTTTTTGCCCCATTTGAAGGTTTCGCACGATGGGTGCGGAACGGTTTCCCACACCGATTCCTGCGAACCGCGCTGGAAGGTGTTGATGTACGCAGGACGCGTGGTGCCGTCGCCGCATTTGCCGTAGCCGTACCAGTTATCGACGTCCAGCAGCCAGTGCATGCCGTAGATATTGCTGGTGCCGTAAGCGGTTTTCAGTTCGTTGGCGATCGGATCCTGGCCGACCGGCACGCCGCCGTTCAGCGGCGCAGGGTAGCTCTTCGGCAGGTCGTACTCGGCGGCGTAGGTCGCCGGTTTGCCCGGGTTGTAGAAGCTGTTGGTCGGCTGGTCGGACTGCGATGGAATGATGTACTTTTCCATGTTGGCCCAGGCCGCGTTCAGCGGACCCCAGTCGCCGGTGGCGCGGCCGTACTGCGCTTCCATCCACAGCCAGTAGCTGTACGCTTCCGACGTGGTTTCGTGGCCGTGGTCCGGTGCTTCGACCATCAGCGTTTCGATCGAGTGGTACGGCACGCCTTCCTTGCTGAAGTAGCCGTTCGCAGGATCTTTGATCTTCTTGTACTGGGTCAGGAAGCGCTGCGTGTATTCCGCATCGGCGGCGGCGTGGGCCGTTGCCATCATCGGCACGCTGATCGCGGCCACGGTGGCTGCCGTGACGGACAGGGCCAGCAGGCCGCGCATCGCGCTGCGCGCCAGGCGCCGGCCGCTGCCGCTGTTGCGCAGGGCATCGGTGACGGCGTTCAGTTTAATTTGTGACATCGAATTCATTCAGGAGTCTCCTCGCAATTGTCGTACTTTATGGCGTCCGTGAATCACGTACGCCGGCATGGTTGCCGCCCTCTTTCCGGATGCACCGGTACGGATGGCGGATGTTTCATTTTTCTTTCCCGCGTTCCGGTCCGTGGCGGGCGGCCACGGCGCGGTTCACGTTGCGCCGGCCGCTGCCTGCCGAAGCAGGAATCGACTTGCGCCCGAAGACAGGTGGATGCCTTCGCTGTCCGCATGCGCCGCACCTTCCACTGCCCAGAGCAAGGCTGCGGCGCATACAGGACCTGCACGGTGGGGCCGGCCATGCCGTCCCCGCACTACGCAGGCTTGAAAACGTTTTCAACTGTTTTTCAAAAAAAACGATCAAATGACCGTTTTTATCGAAAGACCCTGGCTGCGGACGTGTCCGGGCCGAGGCCAACCGTCGCTGCACAAAACAAGCCGTCGGCTAGGTATTGACGCAATGTATCCGCTGCAAAGGTTAAATGTCAAGAACCCAAAAATGCCTGTTTTTGCATTGCACATATAGCAATTGCTGAATGAAAACAGGTGTGTGCCGTGTGGAGCTTTTGGGAACCGCTTCCAGAAAAAAGAACAAGTATCTCCTTCAACGGCGGGGCTTTCAGGCCTTTCATCGGATCTACATAGTGAAAAAGTGCCCCATAAACCGAAAAATAATGATGCTTGCTGTTCAAGATCTCCTGCAAGCGAGAAATGTTAAATTCCGTGACGTGCATATGCCGGAGCGCACGCGAAACAGCGTGTTTTTTGACTAAACACGCGTGGCGAAAAACTGACGCGCGAAAATTTCATCACCCTTGAAATCGCTTTCATGCTAAATATCGTTTTTGATATGCGTTTCCTGCCGCCAACCGCTCCACATGCCGGGCTGTCGGCGCTCCGTGGTGCTACCATGTTGTGTCTTTCATATTGAAACCACTTCGGAAAGCGTGCGCATGCCACATTGCCAGCTCGACCACATCACCGTTACCGCCCCCACGCTCGACCAGGGCGCCGCCTGGGTCCGCGAGGTTCTCGGCGTCGCCGCCGCCCCGGGCGGCAAACATCCCGCCATGGGCACGCACAACCTGCTGCTGCGCCTTGGCGACGCCCTCTTCCTGGAGATCATCGCGATCGATCCCGAGGCGCCCTCGCCGGCCCGCCCGCGCTGGTTTGCGCTCGACGCGCTGGAAACCGGTTCGGCGCCGGCGCTGTCGGCCTGGGTCGCGCGCACCAGCGACATCGCCGCCACGGCCGGCGCGGTGGATGCCATCGCGCCGCTCGGCCCTGTCACGCCCATGGGCCGCGGCGCGCGCAACTGGCTCATTACCATTCCCGCCGGTGGCGGCATGCCGATGGACGGCGTCGGTCCCGCGCTGATCGAATGGGATGCCGGGCCACACCCGGCGGCCGGCATGCCCGATCCGGGCCTGACGCTGGACCGGCTGGAGCTGTTCCACCCCGAGCCGCTGCGCGTGCGCGCGCTGCTTGACGCAATCGGCATGCATGCGCCGGTATCGGTGGTGCGGATCGACGCCGGCGCCAGGCCGCATCTGCGCGCCCATATCGGCACGCCGGCCGGGCCGCGCACGCTCTGACAATCCTGACCACCCACATCAACGAGGAAAAAAACCGATGAAATTTCTGAACATCGCCGTGGCCGCGGGCGCCGCGCTGGGCTGCACCATGGCCTTCGCCGCCAAGGTCACCGAACTCAAACCAGCCGAGGTCGATGCCTTCCTGTCCAAACCCGGCTACGTGGTCCTGCAACTGACCTCACCGGACCGCGGCTGCAAATACTGCATTGGCGCCGACAAGACCTTCGACCAGGCCGCCGCCGAATCCACCGACCGCAACACCGTGTTCGCGCGCGTGCAATGGCCCGTCTGGCACAAGGCGCCGAAGATGGGCCCACGCATCGACATCGGCGGCGTGCCGCGCCAGATCGTGTTCAAGGATGGCAAGGAGCAGCGCCAGGCGGGCGGGCGGCCCGAAAGCGCGAGCGCGCTGCTGGCCCACATCGAGAAGATCCGCCAGCTGCCGCCGGCGCCGGGCAAGGATGTCACCTACGAGCAGGAGGCAGCGGAGCCGGCACCGGCGCCACAGGCACCGCTGACGGCTGCCCAGCAGGACGTGCTGCGTCTCTACACGCGCAAGGACCTGCTGAAGGAACTGGTGGCGGCGTGCGCCAGGGTTGCACCACCCAAAGCGGCGGCTTACGAACGCGCCTTCCAGACCTGGACGGTGGCCCATGCCGGCGCGCTCAATGAAGCGGCCATGCTGAAACTGTCGCGCACCAGCCGCGAAGACGCCAGCGAGGAAGCCGCGCTGGCGCAGGGCGAAATGCGCACTGTCGAAGCATGGATGGCGAAGGATCTGAACATCACGCGGACCAAGGGGCCGGGCGAGGGCAGCTGCAACGGCCTGACGGCTTACCTGGAGGCGGCCAAACGCTGAC
>NZ_JAVCWM010000028.1:0-86626 GCF_030846495.1 Massilia scottii
GATCTTGGCGATGCTCGCCTCAACAAAAGGGCGAAGCGAATGATGGAACGATTTTCGGCCAATCCGACGGCCAGTATCCCGGATGCGTGCGACAGCTGGAGCGAGACGTGCGCGGCCTACCGTTTCCTGGGCAATGACGAAGTGGAATGGGAAGCCATCCTTGCCCCGCACTGGTCGCGTACCGAGGAACGGATGCGCGCGCAGTCGGTCGTGCTGTGCATCCAGGACACCACCGAGCTTGATTTCAACGGCCAGGAGATCGATGGCCTGGGGCCGCTCAATTATGAAGTCCGGCGCGGCATGTACCTGCATCCGACCTACGCGGTGACGACCGGGCGTGAGCCGCTTGGTGTACTTGACGCGTGGATGTGGGCGCGCGAGAAACGGGGAGCCGACGGCGTCAGACCTGGCCTGATCGAGAGCAAGCGCTGGGTCGAAGGCTACCAGCGCGTGGCGGAAATGGCGGCGCTCATGCCGGATACGCGACTGGTGTATGTTGCCGACCGCGAAGCGGACATGGTGGAAATGATGCGCTGCGCGCGCGATCTGGGCACGCCGGCCGACTGGCTGGTGCGGGCCAAACATAACCGCTGCCTGCCTGACGAAGATGGCGCTAAATTGTGGGAAGCGACGACCAGCGTGGCACCGCTGGGCGAGATCACTTTCGCCATCGGCTCGCGTGAAAATCAGAAAGGGCGTACCGTCCGCCAGCAACTGTGGGCATCACAGGTCGAGATCAAGGATGGGGCGAAGGGGCGGATCACCGTCACCTGCGTCGTGGCGCGTGAAGTGGGCGCCGCCGCAGGCGTCAAACCCATCGAATGGCGCTTGTTGACCAACCGTAGCGTCGCCACGCAAGAGCACGCAGTCGAACTGATCGACTGGTATCGGGCGCGCTGGGAAATTGAAATCTATTTCCATGTGTTAAAAAACGGCTGTGAAGTCGAGGCCCTCCAGCTGTCGAGCATGGAGCGGCTTGAGCGCGCATTGGCGCTGTTCATGGTCGTCGCCTGGCGCATTACGTATTTGATGCGCAAGGGACGAACCTGCCCGGATTTGGCCGCATCGCTATTCTTCGACCCTGACGAGATTCGCGGTGCCCACCTGCTGACCAAGAAGAAGATGCCTGCAACACCACCGACGCTAAATGAAGTTGTGCGTATGATTGCGCAGGTAGGAGGCTTCCTCGGCCGCAAGAGCGATGGCGAACCGGGAGCCAAAACAATCTGGCGCGGTCTCGATCAAGTGTTTGCTGCCGCCGAGACGCTGCGCGCGCTGCGTGATGGGCTCGGCTGACTTATGTATAACGACATGGTTTCGACCTCGTGCGCGCATTAAATTGCAGGCATTGAGCTTGATCAATGTGTCAAGCCGAACGCAAGCCAGTAAAAAAATGTCTCGTCTAGCCCGTGAAATCACGAGAAAGCAGACTGATCAAAAACGCGTTGTCGTTCTTGGCCAGCTGCCCAGACACACGATCAAATGTGTGGCGCTGTCGATCGAAGAACTCCTTGGGTGTCCGAAGTGTCGCGTGTCGATGCAAAGACTGGAGAAAATTGTCGAGCAATATCTTCAGATAGGACTCGAGGTTTGCGCACAACAGTGTGGCCTGTGCCACGCGGCCGGCGCTGTGAACGATGTCGCAGCGAGCGCGATAGATTCGTTGAATTTGCCAGCGTACCGAGCGCTCATGGTGCTTCAGCGTTTCCGCCAAATCCCTCGGGGTCGCGATCTTGAGGAAGAACTCATTCATCTGCAGGACGGCATAGGGATGCCCCGCGACAGCGGCTAGGGTCCTGGTCCGGAAGGTCCCGTCCAAACAGAGGGTATAGAGTTCATGAAGCGACATGGCAGCGGTGTCGAGCGGTTCCCCTGTCGCTGGGCAAACAACAGTGACGCGCAGCGCATGCAGAGCCGCACGTATCGCCTCCAAATGTTTCGAGAGATAGGCCAAGGTCACGGTGGGATAGAGAGCATTTTCCACGGCGTCGCCTATACCGCCGCTGCCGCCCGCTTTGACAAGAAACTCTAATGCCGTCCACCAATTGACGAGCTTATTCTCCAGGTTTCCGGCCTCGGCACCTGTGCGGTAGAGCCGAAACGCCGAATAGATCCGATCCTTCGAATCGTCCTGTAAGGTACCGCTGGACACCAGGTCGCCAAGACGTTGCATGAATTGGTGAAGCGCGCTCTGCGAGATATCCCTGGTCTGATTGGGGACCATGCGCGCAACCTCCAGTACCTTATGGCCATCGGCCTTCTGTACCAGGAATTTCTCCGAGAGGGTGAAATTGCTTCGTTCAAAATCATAGCGCACGACGTCCAGCACCTGCTCGATATGTTGCGCCGCGCGCATACCGGCGATGCGACCATCCCTCGCCAGCACTGTCATGGTGGCAAATACGCGCGAGCCACCTGCAGTCGCCAGGCGATTGACCATTCTTGAGGAATTCCCCGTGATCGCCGGCGGCACTGTGGAGAAGCCGATATCGCCCACCTGTGGTGGGAACGCGCCGACGTCGGTTACCTGATTTATCACAAACGTCACGGTATACGGCTTGGGTGCCCGCTGCAATCGCGCAAACATCCAGTTTGAGGCGCGCGAGAAGCTGTACGGTTGACCGGCTGTAGTGTGAACAACATCTACGGCAAACGTCGACCGATACAGTGTGAACAATGATTCGAGGCTCCATCCGTCGCCGACGAGACAACTTAGCAGTTGTCCGGTGATCGCGTTGACGGCCGCGTGTTCGGGATCGGTCCCTGACGGAGGGGCCTCCATCAGTGTCCGAGTCAGCCATGAGATGCATGTGGGTATAAAATGCTCACTGAGGGCGACTTCGAGCTCCCTGGCGAATGCTTCAATCAGTGCGAAGGAGCTCGTTGCGTTATCCTTTTTATCCTTGCCAAGGAAATCCTTCACCAGAAGGCATAACTCGTGCCCCGCCGGCTGAAAGCGATCGTCCTGCAGCAGGGAGGCCGACTCCAGTATGGACAGCAATTCGCCCCAAATACGTCGCCGGTCGCTGTCATTCACGGGGGATCCTGGCTCCAGCCCTCGTAAAAGTTCACGAACGGAATTGACCGGGTTCATTGCCCGCACACGAAATGCGTCCAAAGAATACTCGTGCACCTGGTTAAACCATACTTCCGCAAACAGTAGTTGACGGGGCGCTAGGTTGAGCTCGGCGTCTATCTTCGGGTCGAATCGCATGTGCTTGGTTGCCTTGCGTCGTAAAAGAGAGTATTATACGACCTTAGTTACTGTATAAGTAACGACCGATCAAAGGGGTTTGGGCTTATCTGGTCTGGGTTCGTCCCGCAATATTCTCCTCCCCATCTATAAAAACGGCCCGCAGATGCGGGCCGTTTTTGTTGGGTGCGCCCAGCATGGGCATACACTTGAAGGCGTAAGTCCCTCCCGCAAGCTGACCAGATACGCTAGAACAATCAGCCCGTCCGTCACCACGGTATCCGTGTAGTTTGTTGATCTTTGATCATAGGAAACGGTTCCTCCAGTTTTCAAAGTTTGCAACGATTCGCCTATACCACTCTGGACTTCCTGGAAAATCTTTCGTCAAAACGCTATATCGCACACATCCTTGCTGCCACGCAGCGTGAAGCCGGGGCTCCAAGTCAGTCATCAGCCAAGCTGTCAGTAGAAGCAAATGGTGGCGCTCGGCAAGCGGTCGCATTTCGAAGGAAACGTACCCCTGTGTAAGGGAAATATCCCGAGCGCCGATTTGCTCCAAAACGAAGCCCCGCAGCCCAACATGCTTATAGCGCGCAGTCATAAGTCTGCATAGTTGGTGCAGCACGGCATATCGATCAAATGTCCATCCTTCGGCCGCATTGCCGTCGATGCAATTGCCGGCCGCCAATAGGACTCCGAATGAATATCCGTCATAGGAAATCGGCTCGGCGGCCGGCGCTGTGCGCAAGTCGAAATCGCAGCGATGGCAGAACGAAATCGGTACTTCGTCCAATGGATCAAGTCGGTTGAAGTCGATCCGATGAGCAGCGACCGCTGCTTCACAACTCGGACAACGATCCAGGAGCATGGTCTTGTGGATGCTACAAACGGTGCTTAGTGCAACGCGCCATCGCTTCCTGAAGTAAGGCACATCGCCCTCTGCCAAGCACGTGGGGCAGTACTGGAGACCGAATCCCAAGCGTTTTCGATGGTACATCTTCAGGAGCAATATCCAATGAAGTGGACCTGCCGGCCTGAATTTGCGGTAGAGCACGCTTTCATAGGTTCGCAACGTCGTGCCTGCAACAACCAAATAGGGAGTGCCAGTCCGAATGCTTAGCTCAGTCAATAGCCACGGTGGAGCCAACCGATCGATATCGCGATTCCAGACTTGCAGATGTTCGCCAAAAATTGCATTGCAAAACGTCTGAACCTTGAGGCCATGGCCGCGAGCCAGGCGGACAAGCCAGCATGAAAGCAATTCGTCCGGCAAGGGCTTATACCGGATGGGCCAAAGCTGGGTGGCCGGCCACCTCCCGGAGCTTAGTGGCGTTTGTGCTGTTTGCGTTTTGACGGAGGGACCCATGATAGGCTACCAATTTGCGCCAGCGTGATTCGCTCTGCCTTGCTGCGGATCGCATCAACAGCAAGTTCCTTCACCAAATCGCACATATCGCCGAGCGTGCCCTCGCTGCGCGTATGGATCGCCAGCATCGTCGCTGGATCTTTTAGGTTCGACGACGACCTTAGCGGCATGCGCAATTCGAGCGTCGCGAGCAGCGCACCAAATTCGTTATTCGGCTTCCATAGTGGAAGCTCTTCCGGCGTGAAGCGGCTGGACATCTGAGGATCCGTATTAAACGCATTGTAAGCATCCTCGATGCCGGCCGCGACTATACACACCATTGTTTCATTGCCCAGGCTCTTTAGCGCATTGCGAAATTCCTGCTGCCGATTCAGGCTGCCGGCGATAAGGTGGTGGATTTCATCGACGATCAGCATGCGCACGTCCATCTGCCGGAACAGGCGCTTTATTTGCGAGTACTTTTCCTGAACCGACGCTGTGGGTTTGTACGGCGTCATCAGCGCGTCCAGTATGCGCGTGTAGAAATCAGAAATGTCCGGCTTCGGCGGCGACTCCACCATGACCACCGGACAAATTGTGACTTCGCCTGCAGGATCGAGATCAGGAAGATGCTCGGACACAAAGCGTCGCAGAATTGATGTTTTTCCATTGAACGAAGGTGCAACCAGAAGCAGGTTCGGCATGCGCGTGATGCGTGGGTACGCCAAGAGCTCTTCCATGCGCCCGATGATGCGCTTGGCATCTTTGTACCCCAGCCAGGCGCCTTCGCGAATAGCGTAGATCCTCGCATCGTCTGACTTGACTGCCAGGGCGCGCGCACGCTCGTTGAGGTGCGTGTATGCATTTTCAGGTGGCAAGGATTGATTACTCATCTTCTAGCGGCTCAATGGCATCAGGGTTATAGCCGCGCACAGCTGAGGGCATGGCCGATGGTATTGGGTTGGATACTTGCGGCAGGCTATCGACTTTGTCCTTGCGGGCTCGATCGTGCTCGACCCGCCGCTGTTGGGCTCGCCGTGCCGATTTTGTCTTCTCGGCGGCATCGGCTTCGAGCTCACGTTGTTCGTTGAGTAGCGCGAAGACGGCCTTCTCGTTCTCGTGTGGAATGCCCTTTTGGTCGGCTCGCCGATGTGCCTCGCGTAGCTCCCATATGCTGACCGGCGGCAGGCTGACATCGCGATAGGGTATAGCGAAGTGGCGCTTGGCGATCTCGTCGAAAAAATACAGCTGACTGATATCGCGCGGATCCCGGTGGAACCGGAACTTGCGCCGGTGCCGCGAAAATTCCGGGTGGGGCGTGTTGATCCATGGGCGCAGAACGTCATGATAGTAGTGCACGTCATCAATCAGAACGCCGTAGTTCTGAATCGTACGTTCGATGAACGGCATGAAATCGATGCGAAGTTTTTCTTCGTCAAGTCGTCGCGCCGGGAGCCCGCGTCCAGGCTTACCCTTGGTGCCGAGCAAACCATCGCGCCATTTTGTCAGTGGCGTGGTACCGATCCCCGCGTGAACTTTGCGGTGGTAGCGGGCGAAAAAAAGAACCAACCATTTTTCCAGTTCGCCGAATGTCATGCAGGCATTGCCCTCGGAATCGTAGGTGCCCTTCTCGTCCGGACCAGAGAATGTGGCGCCCTTGACGGCCTTTAGTCCCTCCGACACGGTGCCCATGAGCCGCTCGATGTGGGCGCCGTAACGCGGCTTCTTGACCGGGCGCAGATGAAGGTCGACGTCATATTCGTTACATGCCACCTGAAGCATGTCTCCTCGAAACTCACGGGCGTTATCCATATGCAGGATGCCCATGACGCCCCAGCATGGCCAGTCCGTCGAGGTGACACCGAGCCGCGACATCCATTTTTCCTTAGGCATGATCGCGTGAGAGATGCACATGCCGGCCGACATGGCGGACGGCGCATCCAACGTGAGATACATGCCAAGGCAAACCCGACTGTTGACGTCAATCGCAAGTGTGATCCACGCCCGCCGAATTGACTTACGGTGCACGTCATCAACGATGATCACGGGGAGCAAAGTGTGATCGATTTGCACGAGGGCGAGGGGCCAGTCGGCGTCGCCGATAACGCCTTTTATGGGATCGTGTTGATCATGCGCGGCGGCTTCGCCTTTTCTGCTGGCGGTTCGCTCGCGGCCCTTAGATTTCTCGATGCGCGCCTTGATGGTGTTGTGCGCCGGTAGGCGCAGGTTCGCATTTGAGCACCGCCGTCTGATTTCTTCGACGGTGGCGGCGACCGACGTTTTCTGTTCGGTGTCGTGAAAATTTTCAAGGCAGTCTACAATGATGGCGTCGACTTCCGGCGACAGCCTGGTGTTTCCTGCGCCGCCCCTGGCCCGATAGTTCGGCAATAGGGAGGACAACAACTTGGCCTGCTTGAACGTTGCCACCCAGCGATACAAAGTGGCGCGGCTGACGCCGGCTTCCACGGCGATCTTGTCGGCCAGCGCATTGGCCCACTGGCGGGCAGGCGTATTCAAAAGTGGTTCGATGTGGCGCCGCCGTTCTTCGGCAACCTTCCAATCGTCCTGTGAAGTTTCCCACAGCTCCAATTTGGCCGTCGGTGTCGTGGTCGTCGTGCCGATGACCTTCGGCGGGCCAATATCGCCCATTTTCATCAGTACTTTTTGGTCGGAACCGACCTCTTTGGCAAGGACGATGTTGACATCGGGTATGGCCACAACGATGTACTCGCGACCGTCGTTGGTGATGGTAGCGCCCTCTGTTATCCATAGCTGGGTCCGCTCTTTCTCGCTCATGACAAACCTTCCGGCAGATTGAGGATGACGCCGTCGCTAATCGCGCATTCGAGATCGACGATCAGTCTTTTCGTCAGTACCATATTCCAGACGGCTGGCATCCAGTAGAGTTGATCCTCGTCGGTGAGCGCTAGTTCCGCCAGCAGGTTCGGCAGCGATACGGTCCCACCGGTGGCGCGCGTCACTGCAATGATTCGGGCGCAATCATCATCTGCTGGATTGATGTTGCGGTACTCCCTCAAAAATTTGATGTTTGCCAGGCGGGGAGTCCGAATCTCCTTCTCGGTCGTGATGCCGAAGTCCCAACCGCGCTCTAGCACGTACAGCGTAGCCGCTGCAAATTTCGGGGCATATTTTTCAGCGTATTTTTTCAGATCGTCCGAGTGCTTTACCTCGGTCAGGAGCGGGGGGCGCACGCAACCGGTGGTGGGGTCGGGCCGAAAGCGCACCAAGAGGTCGGGCGTGTAGCCTTTCGCCACGCCCGGAAGGGGGATGTTGACCGGCTGCTCCTCGAATCCTTCGACCATATCGTCGAAGTCCATGAGTAGCATGTATTCCTTTTCGAGGAGAGACTCGAAGCCGCCCATCTGTCCGTTTTTTCGGCTGGCGAACTTGCCGGTCACGCACAGGTGGTTTTTTGGTATTTTGCGTACTGGCATGGAAAGCGATTCCCAAAAATGAACTCAATCGATCCGATTATTTTGGCATTCCCAACAATTCGGTTTGTCTGCCAAAGGCAGGTTGAAATTGATTCGTCTCGACGCGATATCCCATTGCCCGATACCCGCGTTGCCGTTTTTCCCACATGCGCGAAAGCTGCGGGTTGTCCAGCTCGACGTAGTCGTGGATTAGTATTTCCGTCTTGCTGGAGTGCTCGCGATGTAGACGACCCGCATATTGCTGCAACGTGCCTTCCCACGAAATCGGCAGCGTCAAAATCAAGGTGTCGAGTGGAGCATGGTCGAAGCCCTCTCCGACCAGTTGCGCGCTCGCCAGCAGAATGTGGGGTGCATCGTCTTGCAAATTGGCCAGGGCCTCAATGACCACTTGGCGCTCCTTCGGTTTCATGCGGCCGTGCAGCAAGAAGCGTGGTTGGGGGATATCTTTCAAAAGCTCGTAGAGGAGATCAAGATGCTCGGTGCGCTTGGTCAGCAAGAGTACCTTGCGGCCGGCGTTCAGCGCCTTGATCGCATCTGCGACGATCCGAGCGTTGCGTCCGCTGTCTTCCGCTAGCAGCCGGATCACTTCTTGGATGCTCGCATGTGGCGGGATCGGCGGCGTCGGAAGGTGGCCAACGTGAACGACCAGCTCTTTTGGTACATGGGTCGGACGCTTGGCTACATGCCGTATTGGCCCGCATTGCATGAAAATTATTGGGTGGTGACCGTTGCTACGAACCGGCGTGGCGCTCAGCCCAAGTACATAGCGCGAATTGGCTTCATTCAGGACCGCTTCAAATGACTGCGCCGATAGGTGGTGTGCCTCGTCAATGATGATCTGACCGTACTGGCTAAGCAGCTCTGGCAAATCGTCGCGTCGTGCCAGACTTTGGATCACAGCGATATCGAGCATGCCGGTCGGCTTCTTCTTGCCGGCACCGATCAAGCCGATCTTCTGTCCCTTCAATTCCAGAAAGCTTCCTAGTCGTTCCTGCCATTGACGCATCAATTCGGCTCGGTGCACCAGCACGAGGGTGCTGACCTTTCTGTGAGCGATAGCGGCCGCAGCCGTTACGGTCTTGCCGAACGCCGTCGGGGCAACCAACATACCGAAGTCATGCTTCATCATCGCGGCCAGCGCTTCCTGTTGATCCGGTCGTAGCTTGCCAGAAAACGGCGCATGCAAAGGTTGGCCTATCGAGCGGACGTCATCCAACCTCAACTCGATTTTGTTAACGGAAAGAAGTGATCTGACATCGCCCAGGCAACCTCGTGGCAAAGCCAAGTGCTTCTGGCGGTCTTCAGCTCGCCCAATGATCCGGGCGATATTCCACGTTGACATGCGCATCGCCTGCGCTTTGTAGAATTCCGGATTTTGGAATGCGGCCAACCTGATAAGACGGTTCATCAGTGATTGTGGCAGCCCTGCCTTTTCAATAAACAGCTGATTGCCGAGCGTCGCGCATACCGCTTTTGGCATCGTGTCCGAGAGCTTGACATCCGGCTTGGCGGCGCGCACCCACGGCGTATCCGCATTTTCGTCCGGCACGTCTGCATAGGCGATGTCGAGAGGATGCCGGTCGCCTACAAGCTTGGTAAGGGCCGCCTCGATACGCGCTTGTGGCAGCGGCACGATGCTTTCTAGGAATACCCATTGGTCGGGTACGGGTTGCAGGTTCGAGTCGACGAAGACGCTGCGCCCAAGTTCACGAGGGTGTTTTTGTAGTGGCAACGCGATCAAATTGCCGAACCCGCCTTTTGGCATCGTGTCCTGGTTCGGAAATAGGCGATCGTAAGACGACAGCTTCAATTGCCTGGTTCGCGCACAAGTTGCACTAATCAAGGCGGTGCCGAGCCGGCGAGCGTCACGCGCCGGGGTCGGATTCGAAAAGAACAGCCACAAGTGGGCGCCGTTACCAGACCGCGAGATTTCTAGCGCAGCAGGCAGCTCGTTGAGTATGCATGTCTGCAAAACCGCTCGCGCGTCTTCGCGCCAATCGTCGTCGTCAAAATCGATGGCGAGAAAATGGCACCGATCATCCACAAGTAGCGGATAGACGCCGGCAGTGATGTTACCCCTCAGGTGCCTCTCGATAACATGGTCTGTTACGGGCACGTAAAGGCTATGGCTGCAATCGCTGCACTTGATTCTCGGCTTTTCGCAAACGCCTCTACGCCATTCGTTGGCGCAAACTGGGGAATATCCGGCCTTGCCGCTTTGCTGCCCCTCCCAACGTATAGGATAGACGTCGTCCCTGCCGTGAAAGAGTTTTCGGAAGAGTTTGACCTTTGCGCCTGGAGGCAAGGCGCCAGCCTTCGACGGTGGGACCGTGTATTGGGTTGCTTGCTCGGACGCCTGCTGTGGCAGAGCAATGCCATGCGTAGAGAGCAGTGCTTTCAGCACTAAATTCTCCGCACGTAATTGTAAAACTTCCGCTTCGATTTTTGACATACGGCAGATGGTATGCGACCATGAAACTGAAAGTCCTTCGCCTCCGATGATGACACGGAGGTGAATACTTCAGCGCGAAATTGCTCGACGAGAATTGTCTCAATAACTTCTGATTCTTGTCTCACTAACTTCTGGTCGAATATACGGCAAAACGTGCAAACTGTCTCGTTATCTTCTAACTGTTCACAGTGGCGATCAGCGCGTAAGTCCTGCCAGTGGTGACGTTGGTGCTGCTTCCGGGAATGGACGGAAGCGGCGACCTGTTCGCCGGCTTCATTGCCGCGTTCGGGGACCAGTTTGAAACTATTGTCGTGTCGTATCCTCCCGCGCTGGCGCTCGGTTATGCCGGACTGACCGAGCATGCGCGCGCGCAATTGCCGCTCGACCGTCCTTTCGTGCTGGTCGGTGAGTCTTTTTCCGGACCGGTCGCCATTGCGCTGGCTGCCTCGCAGCCTCCGGGACTGATCGGGCTGGTGCTGTGCTGCACCTTTGCGCGCAATCCGCGCCCGCTCCTGACACCGTTAAGAATACTGGTCAGCGTGCTGCCCATATCGTCCACGCTCACTCCCCTGATCGCCCCCTTCCTGCTCGGCTTTGGCGCGCCCCTGGCGCTGCGCCGGGCCCTGCGCACGGCGCTCGACCAGGTGCCGCAAGCGCGCCTGCGCCTGCGTTTGAAGGAAGTGATGGCGGTCGATTACACCGCGCGCGTGCGCTCCATCGACGTTCCGGTGCTGTACTTGCAAGCGACACGCGACTGGATCGTTCCAGCAGCCGCCGCCCGCCTGCTGGCATCGCTGTGCCCGGACTGGCGCCTGGTGGCGCTGCGGGGGCCGCATCTGCTGCTGCAAAGCGTTCCCGGCCAAGCGGCAACGACGATCAACAGTTTTGTGGCCGCGCTGGCTGCGGAAAGAACACAATGAAAGACCGGCACGGTAACGAGGTTGCGATTGGCGATATTGTGCGCGTCCTTGAAATCTATCAGGGCCTTCTCGATACGCTTCCCGTCGACGAGTTGCCGCATACGCTGGCGATGTTGAACAACGAGTACCCTATCGAGGATTTCCCGGAGGACGACAAAGCCAGCGTCACCAACTGGTGGGAAGAGGGGCCGGGGCAATGGGCGTGTAGTGGCCTGTATTTGCAGGCGCACGAATTTGAACTTGTGAAAAAAACCGGGAGTGCCGACTGATTTTCCAGAAGCGCGTCGTGCTTTTTCATGCGTGGTCAGCCCCGCAGACCACGCCATGCTCCGTTCTCAGCGCACCTGCGTGTAATTGACCGGCACCCACTGATACGATTTACCGGCGCTGCGCACGTGACCAATGCCCGGGAACTGCAGGTGCGAAGCGCCCACCCAGGTGCCGTCCTTGGCCGCGGCGCTGAAGGTTTTCAGGCGCTGGGCCAGGGCGGCTTTCTCGTCCGAATCGAAGGCAATCGTGACCGTCGGATCGTCGAACTGCACCGCGCCGACGTGGATCAGGTCGCCGACCAGGACCAGCTTCTGGCCGCGGCTCTCGACCACATAACTGGTGTGGCCAGCCGTATGGCCATAGGTGGAGGTCGATTTCACGCCCGGCACCAGTTCCGCATCTCCCTCGAACGGCTGGAAGCGCTTGGCGTCGATGTAGGGCTTGAGCGAGGCGACCGCACCCTGGAAGAACCCCTTGGCATCGGCCGGCGCTTTCTCCATGTTGGCCTGGCTCAGCCAGAAATCGGCATCGCGCTTGTCGGCCCGCACCACGGCATTCGCAAACGCTGCCGCGCCGTCTTTCGCGATGCCGCCCACGTGGTCCGGATGCAAGTGGGTGATGTAGATTTCATCGACCTGCTCCGGCTGGTAGCCGGAGGCCTTCAGGTTCGCCACCAGCTTGCCCAGATTGGGACCGAACAGGCCGCCCGCGCCGCTGTCGACCAGCACCAGCTTGCCGCCGGTATTGATCAGGTAAGCGTTGAACGAGGTTTCCAGCGGGCTGGCCAGGAACACCTTCGCCAGCGCCTTGTCGACCTTGGCCGGTGCGGTCTTGAGCAGTTTGTTGACCGGCAGTTCGGTGGTGCCGTCGGACAGCGCGGTCACTTCGAAGTCGCCCAGCATCATGCGGAAATAGCCGGGCGCCGATACCTTGGCCATCGGCGCGGCGGCGTGGACAGGGCTGGCGGCGAAGGCGGCAACGCCAAGGGCGGCTGCCAGGATCAGGGTGCGCGGGGTGCGGAAGAGTGTGGTCATGGCGTCTTTCGGGTCAGGGTGATGGGAAAATGCTAAGCAGCAGTATGCAGCGTTGCGCAACGCGGAACAATATGGCAATGTGCAAACTATCTTTGCGTCGTGCGCAAACCCAACGGAGCCCTGCCCATGTTCGATGCCCTGCACTGTTTCCTGACCGTGGTCGATACCGGCAATCTGTCGCGCGCCGCCAAGACCTTGCAGCTGGCGGTCTCGTCGGTGTCGCGCCGGATCGACTGGCTGGAAGAGGAAGTCGGCGCCCGGCTGTTCGTGCGCAGTTCGCGCCTGGTGCTGCTGACCGATGCCGGCGAGCGCTTCCTGCCGTGCGCACGCCATCTGGTGGCCGAGCTGGCTGAAGCGAAGGCGGCCGTCACCGCGGTCGATCCCGAGCCGCGCGGCGTGCTTACCGTCACCGCCCCGCGCGCCTTCGGGCGGCGTCATATCGCCCCGGCCGTGGGCGAGTTCCTGCACCGCTATCCGCTGATGGAACTGGAGCTGCAACTGAACGACGACGTGGTCGACCTGTCGGCCCAGCGCGTCGATGTGGCGATCCGCCTCGGCCCCCTGCCCGACAGCGACCTGCTGGCGACGTACCTGGCGCCGCGCCGCCGCATTGCCTGCGCCAGTCCCACCTACCTGGCGCGCCGCGGCACGCCGGCCACGCCGCTGGATTTGCTCGATCACAATTGCATGAGCTATGTCAGCCGCAGCGCGCTGGCTTGCTGGTGGAGCTTCGATGGCGTCAACCGCGACAAACCCTTGCCGGTAAGCGGCTCCCTGCGCAGCGACGATGTCGACTTCATGCTCGACGCGGCCATCGGCGGCGCCGGCGTCGCCCATCTGCCGAGCTGGCTGGCCAGCGAGGCGCTGGTCGCCGGGCAGCTGGTGCCGCTGTTCGGCCCGGCGAGCCAGGGGGAGGAAAGGGTGACCGACGGCATCCACGCGGTGCGCTTGCCGGGGCGCTCGCATCCGGTCAAGGCGCAACTGTTCATCGCTTACCTGCGCGACCATGTGGGCACGCCACCATACTGGGAAAGGGCGCTGGCCGCGCACGAACGCAGTGTTGCCTGAATGCGCAAACGCCTGCGGACGCAGGCGTTTTGACTACCTCTTACGGCGCTGCGGCAGGCTTACTTGGAGATGGCTGCACGGAATTTGTCGTCATCGAGCAGCTCGCCGATGAGGTCGCTGTACAGCAGTTCGTACTCGCGGGTGGCGCGCGGGATCGCGTTCGCAGCCGCGATCGGCGAATTCCAGCTCGACTCGACCTTGAGTTCGTGGTCGTAGCGCACCGCGCCGGCACGGGTGACGACAAAGCGCGCGGCGAGCACGCCCTTGCCGGTACCGACCGGGACATCCACGCCGTTCAGCGTCAGGGTGCCGGTGATGACCGTCGGGGCGTTGGCGTCGAGCAGGCTGGCCGCCAGCAGGTCGGCTTTGAGCGTGTTGCCCAGGTATTGCGCGAACGAGCCCCCTGGCGCCGACAGCACGCCGAGGCGGACGCTGTGGCTCTTGTCGAGGGCGGGATCCTTGCTGGCGTCGAAGGTGAAGCTGCCGACGGCGACCTTGTCAAAATTGGCATTGTACAGTTTCACGGTATTGCCCCGCGTAGCCGCCGGCACGGCCATGCTGAACTGCACGCAGCCGGCCAGTTGCACGGCCAGGGCGGCGACGACGACGAGGGAGGGGAGGCGAAAAACCGCAGTCATGAAACTTCCTTGTTGTAGGGGAGTGAATGCAGCACCGGCCAAGGGATCGCCCAGCGCATGACCGTTTTGTGGGGTTAGCTGCAATGTTTATTTCTCGATGAAAATGTCGCCGACAGCCTAACCGAGGCTTGCACGCGTTGCAAGTCGTACGTTGCGCTGAGCTATCATGTTGTAAATATGATACTCGTACATTGCACGGGGCGGTTTAACCCTGTTTGCCGCCGCCATCCGTTTCATCTTGCAACCATCTTCCTTATCCCTGTTTGAAAGGCATACCATGCGCTACCCCGTCCTTGCCGCCCTCGCCTTGCTCAGTCCCGCCTGCATGGCCACCAACGCGCCGGTCACGGCCGTCACCCTGTATCCCGGCAGCGCCACCGTGGTGCGCACCGCCCAGGTCGCCGCTGGCGCCACCGAAGTCGTCATCGACGGCTTGCCCGCCAATTTCAATGTGGAAACCGTGCGCGTGCAAGCCGCTTCCGGCATCCGCGTGGCCGACGTGGTCTCGCGCGTCAATGCCGGCAGCGAAGCGGTCAACCCGGCCGGAGCCCAGCTGCAAGGCAGCATCGAGCGCCTCAAGGACCAGCGCGCCATGCTCGAAGCCGAAGCCAAGTCGGCCGCGATCGTCAAGGGCTACCTGGAGCGCTATAACGGCGGCGCTCCCGAGGGCGCCAAGGCCCAGGGGCCGGACAATGGCAAGGCGCTGGCCGGCGTGATCGATACCCTGGGACGCGGCGCCAGCGAGGCGCTGATCAAGATCCAGAAGCTGGCCGTGCAGCAGCGCGAACTCGACAAGAAAATCGAGGCCATGGAGCGCGACTTGGCGGGCTTGCAGTCGGAGAACAAGGATGTGCGCAGCCTGGTGGTGCGCCTGTCCGCGGCCAGGGCCGGCACCCTGACCGTCAGCTACCAGCGCGACAATGCCGGCTGGAAGCCGGGCTACCGCGCCAGCCTCGACTCGGCCGCTTCCCGGGTCGACCTGGAGCGGCTCGCGACGATCTCGCAGACCACCGGGGAAGACTGGAGCAACGTCAAGCTGACCCTCTCGACCAGCCAGCCGCGCCTGTCGCCCACGGGGCGCGAACCGCAGCCGTGGCTGCTGGGCTACCGTCCGCCGCAACCGCCCGAGAGCGTGCGGGCCTATGCGCCGGCGCCAGCGCCGATGATGGCAATGGACAAGAGGGAAAAGGTGCGGATCACCGCCAGCTCCATCAAGCGCGACGATGTCGAGGTCGCCGAGATGCAGGGCGTGTTCGCCACCGAATTCGAGGTGCCGGGCCGGGTCAACCTGGCCGCCGACGGACGCGCCACCTCGGTGGTGCTGTCGACCCTGGCGCTGCCGGTCACCCAGCACCTGCGCGTGACGCCGCGCCTGGAAAAATTTGCCATCGTCATGGCCGAAGCGGCCCGTCCGGAGGGCGTGTGGCCGGCCGGCAGCATGCAGCTGTTCCGCGATGGCGGCTACATCGGCGCCACCCAGTGGAACCTGCAGGAGGGCGAACGGGCCCTGTTCTCGTTCGGGCGCGACGACCTGGTCAAGGTATCGCTCGATCCGGTCGCCGGCAAGACCGGCAGCAAGGGGATGTTCGGCGGCCGCGCCACCAGCGTGCGCGCCGATGTGTTCACCCTGGTCAACCGCCACAAGACGCCGGTCGAGCTGCTGGTGTTCGATTCCTCGCCCGTCAGCACGGCCGAGGAAGTCAAGGTCGAGGCGGTGTTCGATCCGAAACCGTTCACCGACACCTGGGAACAGCGGCGCGGCGTGGTCGCCTGGAAAAAGACGCTCGCTGCGGGCGCGACCGCCAGGTTCCAGGTCGAGTACCGCATCGACTATCCGAAGGAAGGATCGGTTACCGGGCTGCGCTGAGCGCCGGCTTGGCGTCCGGGTTCCAGCGGTAGTGCCCGGTGAGAGGCCAGGCGAACAGGCGGTCCTCGATCTGGGTGCCGTTGCCGATGTTGTGGATCACCAGCGGCACCCCGGCGCCGCTGCGCTGGCCGGCCACGATGCCGATGTGCGGCAGGTTACCCGGCAGCATCCAGGTGACGATGTCGCCCGCCTGGTAGGCGGCGCCATCGCGCGAGGGCGTCATGGCCTTGCCGTGGCGCTTGAAATAGGTGGCCAGGTTGGGCACGCGGCGATGGTCGATATTCGGATCGGGGCGCTTGAGTTGCCACAGGTGCGGATAGGCATCCCAGGCTTTCTTCATGTCCTTGTGCACCAGTTCCTGCAAGTCCGCGCCGATCTTGCGGTAGGCGCGGATCACCACGTCCGTGCACACGCCGCGCTCGAGCGGCACGTCGCCGCCGGGATAGGCGATGCGCTCGTAGCGCCCGTTGTATTGGGTGGTCACGCCGATCTGGGCGCGCGCCGCGTCGACCAGGCGCACCGGCGTGGCGTTCTGCGCCGAGGCGGGCAGCGGGATGCTCAGCAGCACGGGCAGCAGCACGGGCAGATACCGCAGTGTTAAAACACATTTTTTCAAGATCGGACCTCTGTTAACCGGGCGGGGAAGAAAAACGTACAATCGTGCTTATTTCAATCACGAACGGAAACGCCATGAGCACGCAGCAGCAGTTTACTCCTGAATCGATGAACAGTTTCGGCGCCGGCACGCTTCCCGGTTACCTGGGCGTGGAAATCACCCGGGTCGGCGGTGGCGAAGTCGCGGCGCGCCTGGAAGTCAAGCCGCACTTGCTCGCGCCCAACGGTTTCCTGCATGCCGGCACCGTCATCACCCTGGCCGACACCGCCGCCGGCTATGCCTGCGTGGCCAACCTGCCGCAAGGGGCGAACAGCTTCACCACCATCGAAATCAAGTCGAACCACCTGGGCACCGCGCGCGACGGGGCGATTGCGTGCGTGGCCAAGGCGGCCCATCTCGGCAAAACCACCCAGGTGTGGGATGTGGTGGTCACCAATGAAGCCAACGGCAAGACCATCGCCCTGTTCCGCTGCACCCAGATGATTTTGTATCCGACCTAAGCGCGGCAAGGGTTTGCGTCATTGCTACTGGAAGTTTTACATCTATTAACTTCCGTTTGACAATTACCTGAAAAAGCGCATCATGGCCTGACGCCGGGGCGGCGGGTCGACCCCCTTCCGGCACCACTGTCCACCAGCCAGAGAACGCCGGATGCCCATCGACTTCGATCAGCTCATACTCACCGAGGCCCCTGGCGGGGTGATTGTCATCACGCCGGACCACACCGTGCTGCGCTGGACCAACGGCGCCGAACGCATCTTCGGCTACACCAGCGACGAAGCGCTGGGGCGCGACCTGCGCGAGCTGATCGCGCTGCCCGGCAAGCAGGATCTGGACGGCGAAGCGGAGCGCCAGATCGCGGCGCGCGGGGTGTTCGACTACGAAACGCTGCGGCGCCGCAAGGATGGCGCGCTGATCTACGTCGACGCCTCCGACAAGGCCATCCACGACGAACACGGCAAGGTTGCCTACATCCTCTCGAGCCAGCGCGACATGACCCAGGCCAAGGCGGCGCGCGACACCCTGCTGATCGAAGCGAAGTTCCGCGACCTGCTCGAATCGACGCCGGACAGCATCATCATGGCCAACCCGACCGGCACCATCGTGCTGGCCAATGCCCAGGCCGAACGCCTGTTCGGCTATGCGCCGGGGGAACTGAACGGCAAGCTGATCGAAGTGCTGCTGCCGGCCCGCTTCCAGCACGGTCACGTGGCCCACCGCTCGCGCTACTTCGAGCAGTCGCGCACCCGTACCATGGGCGCCGGGCTGGAGCTGTACGGCGTGCGCAAGGACCAGGTCGAGTTCCCGGTCGAAATCAGCCTGTCGCCGATCAGCACCGACGCCGGCGCCTTTGTCATCAGCGCGATCCGCGATGTCAGCGAGCGCAAGAAGGCCGAGCAGAAATTCCGCGGCCTGCTCGAATCGGCGCCCGACGCGATCGTGATCGTCAACCGCGATGGCGAGATCGTGCTGGTCAATTCCCAGACCGAAAAACTGTTCGGCTATCCGCGCGCCGAGCTGCTCGGCAAGAAGGTCGAGATCCTGATCCCGCAGCGTTTTGCCGAACAGCATCCGCATTTCCGCACCAGCTTTTCGGCCGGCCCGCGCCCGCGCTCGATGGGCGCCGGACTGGAACTGTACGGCTTGCGCCGCGACGGCACCGAGTTTCCGGTCGAGATCAGCCTGTCGCCGCTGGAAACCGAGGAGGGGGTGCTGGTGTCGTCGGCGATCCGCGACATTACCGACCGCAAGCGCATCGAGCGCGCCCTGAACGACAAGAAGGTCGAACTCGAACGCGCCAACCAGGCCAAGGACTTGTTTCTGACCAGCATGTCGCACGAGCTGCGCACCCCGCTCAACGCCATTCTCGGCTTCACCCAATTGCTGGCCAACGAGTCGCTGCCCTCGACCGCCCAGCAAAAACGCAATTTCGTGCGCAACATCCTCACGGCCGGCGAACACCTGCTGACCCTGATTAACGAAATCCTCGACCTGGCCAAGATCGAATCGGGTTCCCTGAGCGTCTCGCTCGAAGCGGTGATTCTCTCCGGCCTGCTTGACGAAGTGCAGGCGATGGTCGGCGACAGCGCCGCCCGGCGCGGCATCCGCATGGTGTTTCCGAAGCCCGATGCGCTGGTGGTGGTGGCCGACCATACGCGGCTCAAGCAGATCATGCTGAACCTGCTGTCGAACGCCATCAAGTACAACCGCGAGCAAGGGGTGGTGGTGGTCAACGCCAACCTGATCGGCCCGACCCGGGTGCGCATTTCGGTGCAGGATACCGGCAAGGGCTTGCGTCCCGACCAGCTGAGCGCCTTGTTCCAGCCGTTCAACCGGCTCGGCCAGGAAGGCGGCAGCGAGGAAGGCACCGGCATCGGGCTGGTGGTGACCAAGCGGCTGGTCGAGTTGATGGGTGGCACCATGGGCGTGTCGAGCACGGCCGGCATCGGCAGCGTGTTCTGGATCGAGCTCGACCTGAGCACCAGCGTCCAGCTCAGCCTGAGCCCGGCCGTGGCCGTGGCCGCGCCGCACGCGCCGGCGGCGCCGCCAGGCGCTCCGGCGGTGGCGACCTTGCTGTATGTGGAAGACAATCCCGCCAACCTCCTGCTGGTGGAAGAAATCGTCGGCTTCCGGCCCGACCTGGCGCTCATTTCCGCACCCAGTGCCGAGCTCGGCATCGCCCTGGCGCAGAGCTACCTGCCGCAAGTCATCCTGATGGACATCAACCTGCCCGGCATGGATGGACACGAGGCGCAGCGCCTGTTGCGCGCCGACCCACGCACGGCGCACATTCCCGTGATCGCGCTCAGTGCGAATGCGATGGAGCGCGACGTCCAGCGCAGCATCGCCGCCGGCTTTTTTGCCTATCTGACCAAGCCGATCGACATCGACGCCTTCAGCGCCGCGGTGGACCGGGCGCTGGCGCCGGCGTCGGACCAGGCATGATTAATTGTTCAGTTTGATATGCATTTCAACCATGATCGGAACGAGAATGACAACGCTGACCCGGCTTTTTTGCATTGGCACGCTGGCGCTGGCTACCGGCTGCGCGCACGGCCCGGCCACCGACGACACGATGTACCAGGGGCTGGGCGGCCAGGGCGGGATCAGGAAGATCGTGGACACCTTCATACCGATGATCATGGCCGATGCGCGCATCAAGGAATCGTTCAGGGATACCGACCTGAAGAATCTGTCGATGCGGCTGGAAGAGCAGTTCTGCGAACTCGCCGGCGGCCCGTGCAAGTACAAGGGCAAGGACATGAAGGAGATCCACGACGGCCTGAACATCACCAATGCGCAGTTCAATGCGCTGGCCGAGGACTTGCAGGCAGCGATGGACAAGAACGGCGTGGCGCCGGCGGTGCAGAACAAGCTGGTGGCCAGGCTGGCGCCGATGCAGAAGGAGATTGTGACGAAGTGAGCCGGACCCGGCGATCAGCATCGCGTTAAGGCACGCGCCGTCGTTTCTGCCACCGGCAAAAACGACGGCCAGGAAGGTAGCGCGATGTCTCCGCGCTTACAAGCTCACCCAATGACCTTTATACACAATCGGTCCGGTCGGCCCGTTCGGGTCCGGCGAGCCGCCCTTCGGCTCCAGCGTCACCGCCAGCACCGCGACATCGTCGCTGATCGCGTTATCCGGCAAGGCAAACTTGCCCTTGTTGTCGGCCAATACCCCCAGCGAGCGCGGCTTGCCCGACTTGGGCACCGCCCACAGATGCAGGCTCTTGTCCGCCGCAACCTGGCCGCCGCCCACCACCCGCGCATCGAGCGCGCGGTGCTTGCGGTCGGCGGTGAGCACCATGGCGGTTTGCGCCTTGTCGTCGCTCAGCGTGGCCACGTAGGAAATCACCGGCGCATCGACCGGACGATTGGTCAGCACCACCACCAGCAGCAAGGCCGCCATCGCGGTCGAGACCATGCCCAGGCTGCGCCAGAACGCCAGGTTGTCATTGAGCCAGAAGCGCCAGCCCGCAGCCGCGCTCGGCTTGAGGTTCAGGCGCCGTTCGATGCCGCTCCATACGCTTTTCGGCGGCTGCACGTCGCCGGCGAATTCGGCCATGGGCGCCAGGCGCTGCTGCCACTGCGCGGTGATGTTGCGCAGGTCCGCATCCTGGTGCAGCCAGCCCTCGAAGCGGCGCCGCGCGCCGCCCCTGAGCGTGCCCAGCACGTATTCCGCCGCCAGTTTCTGGCGCAGGACGATGTTATGTCGGATGTTCATGTTTGCTCCCGTTTCGCGAGGCAGGTGCGCAGTTTTTCAAGACTGCGCCTGATCCAGGTTTTCACGGTTCCGACTGGTAGCTTCATCTGCTCGGCCACTTCGCTGTGCGACAGGTCGTGGTAATAGGCCAGCGCAACGACCTGGCGATGCATCCCTTCCAGCGCGGACATGCACCACGCCAGCGCTTTCGCATCGCCACTCATTTGCAAGGCCTCGATCGGCGTCGCTTGCGGATCCTGTAGAGCATTCATGACTTCACTATCAAACTGTTCCGCATCGATTTCAACCGAGACGTCGCTGCGCCGGAGGTGGTCGAACGCCTTGTTCCGGACAATGGTCGCCATCCAGGTCATCGGCGCTGCAAGATGGCTCTGGTAGTTGGCGGCATTGTTCCAGATCGCGACATAGCTCTCTTGTAAAACCTCTTCAGCGAGCTCGCGCTTGTGCAATATACGCAGCGCGAAGCCAAACAGTTTCGGAGAAGTTGCATCGTAGAGAGAACGGAAGGCGCCGCCATCGCGCTTGCCGGCTGCCAAAAGCCAGATTCTCAGTTGCTGCGGGTCGAGCGGGTTGACGTCGGTGGACACAGCGCGCCTTGAAAGTGGGGTCGGATGGCCGCGGCGTGCCGCGGAGAGCTCGGTGAGGTTATCGCAAAGGCATATCAGAATACAACAAACTTATTTGCAAAATACAGCAAAATAGTTGAATCCAATCGGGCGCCGCTTGCGTACGCAGTATCGTGGAGACGGCTTACTTCGTTCCGCTTTTTCAAGGAGAGCATATGCAGATGGCGCGTTTGGGTGGCTTGTTCTTGGTGGCAAGTCTGGCCAGCGGTGCGACCTACGGACAGGGCCGGCCCGACATGGGCAAGCTGAGCGCGACGGGCGGCGTCAGCCAGCTCGAAGGGGCGGGCGGCGGCGGCCTGACGCCGTGGGCCCTGATCACCGGCTACGGCAGCCGCGACAGCTGGGGCGCGAACGCGCACTACACCGGCGTGCGGACCCAGGATTACACGCTCGACACGGCCGGGATTGCCGTCGGGCTGGCGGACCGGGTCGAATTGTCGCTGGCGCAGCAGCACTTCAAGGGCAGCCTGGCGCCGCTGGACCGGCTCAGCATCAGGCAGGATATCCTGGGCGTGAAGGTGAAACTGGCGGGCGACGCCGTCTACGGGCAGGATGTGTTTCTGCCGCAGATCGCCGTCGGCGCGCTGTACAAGCGCAACAAGGGCGTGGGCGGGCTGGGGGCGCTGGGCGTGAGCAAGGTGACCCAGCTGGGCGCGAAGGATGACCGCGGCACCGATGTGTACCTGGCCGCGACCAAGCTATTGCTGCAGCAGAGCCTGCTGCTCAACGCCACCGTGCGCGCGACCAGGGCTAATCAGATGGGTCTGCTGGGTTTCGGCGGCGACAAGGGCGATTCCTACAAGGCGATGCTGGAAGTGTCGGCCGCGTACATGGTGGACCGCCAGATGGTGGCCGGCGTGGAATACCGCCGCAAGCCGCATAACCTGGGCGTGGACAATGAAAAGGCGTACTACGACGTGTTCGTGGCCTGGTTCCCGAGCAAGCATGTGTCGGTGACGGCGGCCTATGCGGTGCTGGGGGATATCACGGTGTTCAATCCGAAGCGCCAGAGGGGCGCGTATTTATCGGTACAGACGGGGTTTTGAGGCCTGCGCTTCTCCGGCTGAAGGTTCCGCAGCGGCTTATCCCGCGATCGTCTTTTGCAGCAGCTTGTGCAGCGCCTGGAAATCGGGTTCGCCCACGTAGCGCTTGATGATCTTGCCCTCTTTATCGATCACGAACGTGGTCGGCGTCAGGGTCACGTCGCCATATGCCTTGGCAATATCGCCAGCGCTGTCGAGCGCCACCGTGAACGGCAGCTGGTGCGTCTCGGCGTAATTGAGCACATAGTTGGGCGGGTCGTACTTCACCGCCACGGCGATGAACTCCATGCCCTCACCCTTGAACTTGTTGTAAGTCTCGACCATCTGCGGCATTTCCTTGACGCAGGTGACGCACGACGTGGCCCAGAAATTGACCATGAACACTTTGCCGCGCAAGCTCTGCGAGCTGATCTTGTTACCCTTGATGTCGATGAAGGTCACGTCCGGCGCCCGCGTACTGCGCGCCAGCGCGGCGTAGCCGGCGACGGCAATGGCCAGCACGGCCGCGCCGATGAGTGCCGGTTTGAGCCAGGAGGAACGGGGCGGGGTCTGGGTGGACATGACGGTGAGCTGGAGTAGGACGGAAAGTCATTATAGCCGCGCTGTCGAAACGCTGCCCGCATGACGGCCCGCGCAGGGCTGGGCGCCCCGGCGGGTGCAAGTACTTACAGCGACAACTACAGCTGGACCGACGAGGAGAGCGGCGAGAGCGCGTTGCGCTCGTCTTCGCTGATGTATTCCAGCACTTTGACCACTTTCTTCACGCCCGACACGCCGCGCGCCACATCGGCGCCAATCTGGCCTTCGCGCTGGGTCACGCGGCCCATCAGGAACACGGTGCCGCGCTCGGTGATGACCTTGAACGAGGTGGCCGAAATGGTCTTCATGTCCACCAGGCTGGCCTTGACCTTGGTGGTGATCAGCGCGTCGCTCGAACGCGAGGTGTAGGTGGCGGGCGAACCGACTTCGAGTTCGTTAATCACCATCATCACGCCATCGACGTTGTTCACTTCGCGCTCGACCGCCGCCTTCATCGCTTCGTCGCGCACTTCACCGGTCAGCAGTACCTTGCGGTTGAAGCTGTTGACATTGATGTGCACATCTTCGCCGGTAATTTTCGGCAAGCGCATCTCGGCCTTGAGCGCAATCGCCTTGTCGTCGGCCTGGGCGCCGAGCGTGCGGCGGTCGGCCGTGGCCACGGCGCCGGCAACGGCTCCGCCCACGAACAGGCCGACGCAGCCTTGCAGGCTGCCCAGCAGGGCGACGCAGACGGCTGCTTTCGCGAGCGGGCGCATCATGCGCAGACTGGAATCATTCATTCACATCTCCTCCGAACAGGGCGACATCGATGCCGTCGCAAATGCAGTGTATGGTCACCAGATGGACTTCCTGGATGCGCGCGGTGCGCGCGTGCGGCACGCAGATATGCACGTCGGCATCGGTCAGCATCTTGCCGAGCGCGCCGCCATCCTTGCCGGTCAGCGCCACGATGCGCATTTCGCGCTCCAGCGCCGCTTCGACCGCGGCAATCACGTTGGCCGAGTTGCCCGAGGTGGAAATGGCCAGCAGCACGTCGCCGGCCTGGCCGAAGGCTTGCACCTGCTTCGAGAAAATCTCGCGGTAGCTGTAATCGTTGCCCACCGCCGTCATGATCGAGGTGTCGGTGGTCAGCGCCAGCGCCGGCAGCGGAAAGCGCTCGCGCTCGAAGCGGCCCACCAGCTCGGCCGCGAAGTGCTGGCAGTCGGCAGCCGACCCGCCATTGCCGCAGGCAAGAATCTTGTTGCCATTCGACAAGGCGAAGAACATCAGTTCGATCGCCTGCGAGATAGGTTGGGCCAGGGCAGAAGCCGCCTGAATCTTGAGTTCGGCGCTTTCGTGGAAGTGAGCGAGGATGCGTTGAGTATTCATAGTGGGGGATTATAGTGCAGCAGCCCGGGAACCCGGCCAAGCACGATTAAAATTGCTTACAACTGGATGGCGTCGCGCAGCCAGTCGAGCTGTTCGCCGTCGATGGCCACCACGTCGAAGCGGCATGGCGGCAGGTGCGCAAAGCGCAGCAGATAGGTCTGGGCGGCGCACACCATGCGCCGCACTTTGGCGGCAGTGATGCTGGCGGCCGCGCCGCCGTGGCTCTTGCTTGCGCGCTGGCGCACTTCGACGAACACCAGCGCCTCGCCGTCGCGCATGATCAGGTCGATTTCGCCGCCCCGGCAGCGGTAGTTCGCTTCCACCAGGCGCAAGCCCTGGCGCTGCAGATAGGCCAGTGCCGTCTGTTCCCACAGCTGGCCCTGGCGCTGCTTGCCGCTGAGCCGGGCCGGCCACATGTCAGTTCACGCTGTCAGACGGCTTGAAGCTGCCGCCCTGATACACCGCGGTCGGCTGGACCCGCTCGAAGCGCGCCGGACCGTTGCCGAAGCTGACCGACAGCTTGCCCGTCACCCCATCCATGGTGAACGAGGCGCCCGGGTGCAGGGTGATTTCGCGCGCCACGCGGAAGGCATCGATGCCCAGCGCGTACAGGCGGTCGAGGTCGAGCGTGCGGCGGCTGGCGTTCCAGCGCGGATAGACCATCACCGCCGGATGGTCGGGCTGCACTTCCCACGGCAGGTCGAGCAGGCGCACGCCGTCCAGTTCGGCCAGCGCGGTGCCCGGTTCCGTGCCCGGATTGACCGACGAGGTGCCGTAGACCGGTACGTTAGTGCCGAGCGAGGTGCGCACCTGGCGCAGCTGGTCGGCGTCGAGCGCGGTAAACAGCAGGGTCGGCATGTCGGCATCGACCCGGCTTTTCAGCTGGAAAATGCCCGATTCGCTCAGATAACCGTTCGAGGCCGCCAGTTCCACCGTCTGCGACTGGTTGCCCAGCTGTTTCCACTGGGCCGTGAACGCACTGGCGATGCGGCGCTGCCAGGCATTCGCGCCGGACACGACCAGGGCGCGTGCGCCCGGATGCTCGCTGGCGGCCCACTGCGCCACCTGGCGCGCCTCGTCTTCGATCGACAGGCCCATGACCAGCATGTTGTGCGGCAGGGCCGCGTGGGTGGCGCGTCCATCCGGATGGTTCAGGGCCAGGGTCGGCTTGCTGACCGCCACGCCGGCGGCCGCGATCGCGCTCACCGCCGAGCGCGCCAAAGGACCGACCACGATATCGTTCTGTCCGAGCGCCTCCGTGTAGGCGGCCAGCACTTCCTGCGGGCTGTCGCCGGTTTCGATCAGGTTGACCACGAATCCGCTGCGGTCGCGTTCGTAGGCGGCCATGAAACCGGCGCGCAAGGCGCCTGCCGGCGGACCGAGCGCATCGGAGCGGGTCGGCAGCAGCAGGCCGATGCGGGTGGCCGGGCCGGCGGCGGGCACGGCGGCGGGCAAGTCCGCCGCACGCGGGTTGGCGGCCATGGTGCCGGGAGGCGCGTCGACCGGCATCGTTTCAACCTCGGCTTCCGGCACGACCGGTTCCTGGATCTCGGGCGCGCGCGGCTGCGCCGGTACGACACTTGTGTTTGGCTCGATAGGCGCGCACAATCCCCCCGGCCTGTCGCAGGGCGTGCTGCAGGCACTCAGCATCGCGAGCGCGCTAACGGCGAACAGGCCCTTCAGACTTTTAATCAGCATTACCACTCCCAAATGACAGAATTCCAGACCACTCCGATCGCTCAGCTTCCCGTCATCGGCGAGGCGGCGCATCAGTCCTATCCTACAGCAACCCTGTATATCGTGGCTACTCCCATCGGCAACGTGACCGACATCAGCGTGCGCGCTTTGCACGTGCTCTCGCTGGTCGACGCGGTCGCCTGCGAGGACACCCGCAACACCGGCAACCTGCTGACCCGCTTCGGCCTGTCGCGCCCGATGATCGCCGCGCACCAGCACAACGAACGCGAAGTGGCCGACAAGCTGATCGCGCGCCTGCAGGCCGGCGAGCGCATCGCGCTGGTGTCGGACGCGGGCACGCCGGGCGTGTCGGACCCGGGCGCGCGCATCGTCGACGCGGTGCGCAGCGCCGGCTTGCGCGTGGTGCCGGTGCCGGGCGCGTCGGCGGCGGTGACGGCGCTGTCGGCCAGCGGCTTGGTCAACGACCAGTTCTATTTTGTGGGCTTCTTGCCGGCCAAGGCCAAGCAGCGCGAAACCGCCCTGCAAAAACTGCTGACCGTGGGTGCGACCATGGTGTTCTACGAAGCGCCGCACCGCATTCTTGATTGTGTGGAAGCGTTGACCGGCGTGTTCGAGCCGGGCCGCCAGGTGGTGTTCGCGCGCGAGCTGACCAAGCTGTTCGAAGAAATCCACCGCTGTCCCTTGTCGGAGGCGCTGGAATGGGTCAAGGCCGATGCGCACCGCGAAAAGGGCGAGTACGTGGTGCTGTTGGAGGGCGCACAGGCCGAGGGCGATGCCGAGGATGCCGAGGCCGAGCGCATTCTCAACATCTTGCTGGCCGAATGTTCGGTCAAGCAGGCCGCCAACCTGACGGCGCAAATTACCGGGCGCAAGAAGAATGCCCTGTACGACCGCGCGCTGGAAATCAAGGGTCAGCAAGACTGATCCAGATCAATCGCACTTTCGTGCCGTCGCCGTGGTCCAAGCGGAACGCGGGCTGCTTCGAACCATCCGCCGCGCAAGTCGTATCGGGGGACTATGCCCGACGGCTGGCGCGGAGCAGCGCGCGTGCCGGCGGCGGAGCAAAGTTCGGCAAGTAAAAAGATTTAAAAATAGCTTGCTATTCGATAGTGCGCTATCTATAATTCTTCACATGGACGACAAACAAACACCGAATAACGAAGTCCCCCGGCTCGATGGCCAGTTGTGCTTCTCGCTGTACTCGACTTCCCTGGCGATGAGCAAGCTGTACCGCAAGTTGCTGCGCAAGCTCGGGCTGACGTACTCGCAGTACCTGGTGTTGATGGTGCTGTGGGAACAGAACGAGTTGACGGTGTCGGAGATTGGCGAGCGCCTGTTCCTGGACTCGGCAACCCTGACTCCCCTGCTCAAGCGGATGGAACAGGCTGAACTGCTGACCCGCATCCGCGCCGCCAGCGATGAACGCCAGGTCATCATCTCGCTGACCGAAGCAGGGAGCCTTCTGCGGGAAGAAGCGAAGAAGTTTCCGTCGCAACTGTTGTGCGCCGTTGGCTGTGAGCTGGACCAGGTCATCAGCATGAAGCAGCAGCTCGACGTACTGCGCAGTAATCTGAACAAGAACACGTAGCACCTGACAAGCCAGGGCGGACAGTCACCGCCTGCCCCGGTCGATTCAAAATGTAGTGCACTATATAATCGCTAACTAATCTAATCTTTTAAAAGGAACCATCATGAAAGCCATCAACACCATCGCCCTCGCCCTGTCGATCACCGCCGCCGCAGCAGCAACCCCGGCCATGGCCGCGCCAGCCCCGGTCGCCGCCGTCAAGCCGACCGTCATCCTGGTGCACGGCGCCTTTGCCGATGCCGGCAGCTGGAACGGCGTGGCCGCCAGGCTGCGCGCCGATGGCTACAGCGTGATCGGCGCGGCCAACCCGCTGCGCAGCGTCAAGGGCGACGCCGCCGTGGTGTCCGATATCGTCAAGAGCGTCAAGGGTCCGGTGGTGCTGGTCGGTCACTCCTACGGCGGTGCGGTGATCTCGACCGCCGCCAACGGCAACCCGAACGTGAAAAGCCTGGTTTATGTAGCGGCTTTCGCTCCGGACCAGGGCGAGACGGCGCTCGAACTGTCCGGCCGCTTCCCCGGCGGCACCCTGGGCCAGGCGCTGGCCGAGCCGGTCGCCATCGCCGGCGGCGGCAAGGACTTCTACATCCAGCAAGACAAGTTTCATCAGCAATTCGCCGCCGATGTGCCGAAAGCCGATGCCCAGCTGATGGCGGTAGCCCAGCGCCCGATCGCCGAAGCCGCGTTGACCGAAGCGTCCGGCGCCCCGGCCTGGAAGAACCTGCCGTCGTACTTCATCTATGGCACCGGCGACAAGAACATCCCGGCGGCGGCCCTGGGCTTCATGGCCGAACGCGCCAAGTCGCGCAAGACCGTCGAAATCAAGGGCGCCTCGCACGTCGTGATGACCTCGAACCCGGCTGCCGTTGCCCGCCTGATCGAAGACGCAGCCCAGGCCAAGTAATCCGATCCAATATATAGCTCGCTACTTAATAGACATCAATTAAAAAAGGAAATATCATGAAAGCCACCGCCACCCTCGCCCTGACCCTGCTCGCCGCCTCGCTGTCGACCGCCCACGCCGCCAGCCTTCCCGGCGTCGAACGCAACACCGCGCAGTTTTTGAAAGCGATCGAAGGCGGCAAGCCGCTCAACCAGATGACGCCGGAAGAAGCGCGCGCCGTGCTGGTCGGGGCGCAGGCGGGCAGCAAGGTGGCGCTGGCACCGGCCGATGTGAGCCAAAAAACCGTCACCCTCGACGGCAAGCCGGTCCAGCTGACCATCGTGCGCCCGGCTGGGGCCAGGGGCAAGATCCCGGCCTTCATGTTCTTCCACGGCGGCGGCTGGGTGCTGGGCGACTATCCGACCCACGAGCGCCTGGTGCGCGACCTGGTGGCCGGTTCCGGCGCGGCGGCGGTATTCGTCAACTACACGCCCTCGCCCGAAGCGGGCTACGGGGTGGCGCTCAAGCAAGCCTATGCGGCGACCCGCTGGGTGGCCGAGAATGGCGACGCCATCAACGTCGACGGCAAGCGCCTGGCGGTGGCCGGCAACAGCGTGGGCGGCAACATGGCGGCCGTGGTCAGCCTGATGGCCAAGGATCAGGGCGCACCCAAGCTGCGTGCCCAGCTGCTGATGTGGCCCGTGACCGACGCCAACTTCGAAACGCCGTCGTACAGGCAGTTCGCCGACGGTCACTTTTTGACCCGCGACCTGATGGTCTGGTTCTGGGACCACTACACCAGGGACGCCGGCGCCCGCAAGGAGATCTACGCTTCGCCCCTGCAAGCGACCAGCGCGCAACTGCAAGGCCTGCCGCCGACGCTGATCCAGACCGCCGAATTCGACGTGCTGCGCGATGAAGGCGAAGCCTATGCCCGCAAGCTCGACGCGGCCGGGGTGGAGGTCAAGAGCGTGCGCTACAACGGCATGATCCACGACTTCGGGCTGCTCAACGCGCTGGCCACCCTGCCAGCTACCCGCAGCGCGCTCGAGCAGGCGTCGCAGGAACTGAAGCTGCGTCTGAAATAAGCAGTGACGGCCAGGCCTGCGCCTGGTGTCTCCGCCGGCCAGCTGTTACCCGGGCCGGCCGGCGCCTCGATGAGCATCGCAGGCGGTGGGAATGCAGGCCTGCCGATCGCCTACCACTTGCACCCACTATCCTTCTTATCGAGCAGCAGAACGAGTGGCGCCAGCAATCCACCCGGAATCCCATCCTTGCAGTCGCGTCGCTTGGCCCCCGCGATGAGCCGCGCCGCCTTGGTTTCGGTCGCGTACGGCTTGGGTGGAATCTGCGCCACGGCCATCCCCGCGCGCGCCGGGTCCGGTTTGGTGGCGATCTCGCGTGCAAACTTGCGGGCCGCGTCCGGATCGAACTGCGGCGCCCCTGATGGCGGCGCCACCGTGAACGCCTCCGGCGCGGCCGGTGCATCCGCCTCCTTCTCCGGCAAGGCGATCACGTCGGGCGCCGAGATGCTCTCCGCCGGCGTTTGCCGGGCCCTCGCCGTTTGCGTCTTCGGTGTCGGCTCGGCTCGTTCGGTCGTGGCCGGCTCGGGTTTCATCGCAGGCGTCGGTTTCGGCTGTGGTACCACCTTGGGCGTCGGCGTCGGCGCCGGCTCCGGCGCACGGAGGCTCACCACCAGCGCCTCGCGCGGCACCTCGGCATCCTCCCGCCACGACGGCATCAGCCCCTGCCGATACGCGAACAGCAGCAGTCCATGCACGGCAATCGATATCGCAATGCCGGCACCGACCCGGAACAACACCCGGTCGTTAACGCTCTGACCGTGTACAGGTGCGTAAAAATTCATCTATATCGTAGAAAAATGCGAAAAAATCATACTGACCCTTGACCAAGTTAATTCCCTCCGCTATGATTCTGGTCCTCGGAGTGTGGCGCAGCCCGGTAGCGCACCTGGTTTGGGACCAGGGGGTCCAAGGTTCGAATCCTTGTACTCCGACCAGTATTTCTTATGCAGGCTGACGAAAAAGACCTCGTCAGCCTGTCATATCTCCCTCTCGTAGTTCTCTCTTGCAGCATCATTCCCCTTCCCAGTAGTCGACCGATTGGCCAATGTGGCCCACTGTCCGTTGTGGCAAGGTGTTTGCACCGCCGCCTGCATCGAGCAGCAGTGTCGCATACTTCCCCGAATCGGGAAATTCCACCACTTCCGGTGACTTGTTCGTACTCAGCGCCAGGTAGCGCAACTCCCCTTCCCCCGTATTGATGATGTGATGTGCCGTCTCCTGCCCGCCCGCCGGACAGTTCGCCAATCATCGCCATGCGCGGCGCGAAGCGGTCGGCGGCCGCGCCAGTGGCCGCATACTGCGGCGGCAAGTCTTGCGGGGCCAGCTGATCGAGGTTGATGATGGGATGGGGCATGCAGCTCTCCTTTGCATAATTGATAAGCCATTATAGGAGTGCGGCACAGGAAGAAAAACAGCGGCAACCGTAATACACTGTCAAATTGAATTGACAATCGATTGCCTATTTATGCTGAACCTGAACCGGCTGCAGATGTTCGTTGCTATCGTCGAGACCGGTTCGTTCACGAAGGCGGCGGCCAGCCTGGACGGCGGCGGGACGTCTGTTAAGGCTACTGCCCGCGCATGCGTTGCCCGAACAGGGCGTGTACGCGGTCTACCCGAACACGCGCCATCTGCCGGCCAAGGTGGGGATGCTTATCGCCTTCCTGCGCGGAAACGACGAAGCGTAATGTAATGGCCTTAACCCGCGCGCTTGGCCGCAAGCGCATTGCCCGCGCGGCTGGAACCCTTGCGTCCCAGGTGCTGCGAAATGAACTGCCCCGCATCGACCACCATATCGAGATCGATCCCGGTTTCGATGCCAAGGCCCTGCATCAGGTACAGCACATCCTCGGTCGCCACATTTCCGGTCGCGCCCTTGGCATACGGGCAGCCGCCCAGGCCCGACACCGACGAATGAAAGATCGATACGCCCACTTCCAGGCTGGCGTAGATATTGGCCAGCGCCTGCCCGTACGTGTCGTGGAAATGCCCCGAGATCCGGTCCAGATGAAACTCCTGCGCCGCGCGCAGCATCACCGCCTGCGTCTTGCGCGCGGTCGATACGCCGATGGTGTCGGCGATGTCGATCTCGTCGCATCCCAGCTCGCGCATGCGGCCAACCACGTCACCCACGGCGTCGAGCGACACTTCGCCCTGGTACGGGCAGCCGAACGCGCAGCTGATGCTCCCGCGCAGGCGCAGGCCGTGCTCCTTGGCCGCCTTGGCCACGCTCTCGAAGCGCGCGATCGATTCGGCGATCGAGCAGTTGATGTTCTTTTGCGAGAACGCTTCCGAGGCCGACCCGAAGATGACAACTTCATCGGCTTTCGCGGCCAGCGCGGCATCGAAGCCCTGCATATTCGGGGTGAGCGCCGAATAAATGGCGCCGGCGCGGCGCGTGATCCCGGCCATTACCTCGGTGCTGGTGGCCATCTGCGGCACCCACTTGGGCGACACAAACGACGCTGCCTCGATGTTGGCGAAGCCGGCGCGCGAGAGGCGGTCGACCAGCTCGATCTTGACGGCGGCGCTGACCGACTCCTTCTCGTTCTGCAGGCCGTCGCGCGGCCCGACTTCAACGATCTTGACTTTCTGCGGCAGGGTGCTCATGTCGGTTCCTTGTTCGAAATGTGAATACATGCGCGTTAATACCCGCGTGCGCGGTCGACCACGTCGGCCACCGGCTCGCCGCGTTCGAGTGCGCCGATCTTGCCGGCGATCTGCGCCACGCTTTCGCTGCGCAAGGTCAGCGCCGAGATATGCGGCGTGATGGTAATCCTCGGCTCGTCCCAGAACGGGTGCGGTCCGGGCAGCGGCTCGTTGCGGAATACGTCGAGCGTGGCGCCGGCGATGTGGCCCGAACGGATCAGGGTCAGCAAATCCGGCTCGGCCACGTGCGCGCCGCGCGCCACGTTGACCACATACGCGCCTTCGGGCAGCTTGGACAGATTGGCGCGCGCCAGCAGGTTGGTGGTGTCGTGGGTGAGCGGCAGCATGCACACCAGCACCCGCGTGCCGCGCAAGAATTCATCGAGGCCGTCGTCGCCCGAAAAACAGGCGACGCCATCGATCTCCTTCTGGCTGCGGCTCCAGCCCCGCAGCGGAAAACCGAATTGGGCCAGCGAGTCGAGCACGCGCCGCCCCAGCATCCCCATGCCCATCACGCCGACCGTGAACTGCGCCTTGTCGAACTGGGGCAGCGGCGCCCACACGCCACGGCGTGCCTGGCGTTCGTATTCGTCGAAGCGGCGGTAGTAGCGCAGCACCGCATGGGCCACGTATTCGGCCATCTGGATCGCCATGCCGGCGTCACCCAGGCGAATGATGGGCACCGGCGGCAGCGCGTCGCCGAACTTGAGAATGGCGTCCACGCCGGCGCCGGTCAGGAAAATCGCCTTGACCTTGGCCAGGTGGTCGAGCAGCGCCGCCGGTGGCGACCAAAGAACGGCGTAATCGCAAGGCGCGCAGGACACGCCCTCCTGCCAGAGCACCACCTCGGCCTGGGGCAGCACGCTGGCGAAATCGCGGACCCACGGCTCGGTAACGCCGTCGGCTCGATGTAGAAGAATGCGCATGCTTGTCTCCACTATGTTTTTCTGGTTTTTATGCAGCCTTGAATGCCAACAGCGGTGCGCCGTCGGCGACCTGGTCTCCTACCTGATACAGAATTTCTTCAACCAGCCCGTCGCCTGGTGCGCCGATGGTATGTTCCATCTTCATCGCTTCCATGATGACGAGCGGGTCGCCCTTCTTGACTTGCTGTCCTTTGGTGGCGAGTACCGCCACCACTTTGCCCGGCATCGGCGCGGTCAGGCGCCCGCCTGCGGCTTCGGCTTCGCCGGCGTGCGCCATCGGATCGTTATAGACCAGCACAAAGTGCCGGCCGCCCGTGAATACGTGGAAGGTGTCGCCGTCAACCCGCACGGCGCCGTGGATCGAGGTCGCACCAAGCTTGATCGACAGCTCGGCGCCATCCTGCGCGGTGACCGCCAGCTCGGCGTCGATGCCATTGACCGACAAATCCCACCCATGCGGGCGATACGTCAGGCCGACGTTGTACCCCTTGCCTTCCTTCGCCGCCGAATACTCGTCGGTGAACGAGAGCTGGCGCTGGTAGGCGCTGTTCAGGCGCCAGCCGAGCGCATTGCCCCACGGGTCGGACCGATTGGGCGACTGGCCGATGGACGCCTGCTTCTCGGCGCTGGTCAAGGCCACCGCGGCCAGCGCCAGCGCGCCGACGGGCGCCGCTTTCGGCCGCGGGAACAAGGTGTCGGCATTGCGTTCGATCAGGCCCGTGTCCAGATCGGCCGTCGCGAACGCGGCGCCTTCGACCAGGCGCTTGAGGAAAGCGATATTCGTGGCCAGGCCAACGATCTGGAACTCGGCCAGCGCCTGCGACATGCGCGCCAGCGCCTGCGTGCGGTCCGCGCCCCAGACAATCAGCTTGGCGATCATCGGGTCGTAATACGGCGAGATGGCGTCGCCTTCGCGCACGCCGGAATCGATGCGCACCGCCGCCGGCGAACCGCCCGGCGTTCCGCCCAGTTCAAAACTCACGGCACCCGGCGTATCCATATGGCGCAAGGTGCCGATCGACGGCAGGAAGCCCTTTTCAGGATTTTCGGCGTAGATGCGCGCCTCGATCGCGTGGCCATGGATGGCCAGTTCGGCCTGCGTTTTCGGCAGCGGCTGGCCGTTGGCCACGCGCAGCTGCCACTCCACCAGGTCGGTCCCGGTGATCATTTCGGTGACCGGATGCTCGACCTGCAGGCGCGTGTTCATCTCCATGAAGTAGAACGAACCATCCTGGTTGGCGATGAATTCGACCGTGCCCGCGCCCACGTAGCCCACCGCGCGCGCTGCGGCCACCGCGGCCTCGCCCATGGCGGCGCGGCGCTCAAGCGACATGCCTGGCGCCGGCGCTTCTTCCAGCACCTTCTGGTGGCGCCGCTGCACCGAGCAATCGCGCTCGTGCAGGTAGACGCAATTGCCATGGGTGTCGGCGAATACCTGGATCTCGATGTGGCGTGGACGCAGCAGGTATTTTTCGGCGAGGACCTTGTCGTCGCCGAAGGAGCTGATCGCCTCGCGCTTGCACGAGGCCAGCGCCGCCTTGAAGTCTTCCGATTTTTCGATCACGCGCATGCCCTTGCCGCCACCACCGGCACTGGCCTTGAGCAGCACCGGGTAACCGATGCGGTCGCCCTGCTTCTGCAAAAAATCCGGATCCTGCTCGTCACCGTGATAACCCGGCACCAGCGGCACATTGGCCTTTTCCATCAGCGACTTGGCAGCCGACTTGGAACCCATCGCACGCATGGCCGAACCCGGCGGGCCAATGAACGCCAGGCCCACTTCGGCGCAGGCGTCGGCGAATTCCGCGTTCTCGGACAAGAAGCCGTAGCCGGGGTGGATCGCTTCAGCGCCGGTGGCCAGCGCCACGGCGATGATCTTGTCGCCGCACAGATAACTTTCCTTGGCGGCGGCAGGGCCGATCAGCACAGCTTCATCGCATACCGCGACATGCTTGGCGTTCGCGTCCGCCTCGGAGTACACGGCGACAGTCCTGATGCCCATGCGGCGCGCGGTAGCGGCTACACGGCAAGCGATTTCGCCACGGTTGGCGATGAGGATTTTTGTGAACATGCGTGGGTCTCGATCGATGTTGTTCTAAAAGGTGGATCAGCCGCCGCAGCTGGCCTTGGGCGCCGATTCCAGGGTCGATGCGCGCGTCACCAGGCCCAGTTTGGCCAGCAGGGTGCGGTCGTCTTCGGCTTCCGGGTTATCGGTGGTGAGCAGCTTGTCGCCGTAGAAAATCGAATTGGCACCTGCCAGGAAGCACATCGCCTGTACCGCTTCGCCCATCTGGCGACGGCCCGCCGACAAGCGCACGCGCGCCTGCGGCATGGTGATGCGGGCCACTGCGATGGTGCGCACGAATTCGAACGGGTCGAGCGGGTCCATGCCGTGCAGCGGCGTGCCTTCGACCTGCACCAGGTGATTGACCGGCACCGATTCCGGATACGGATTCAGGTTCGCCAATTGGGCAATCAGGCCGGCGCGCTGCAGGCGCGATTCGCCCATGCCGACGATGCCGCCGCAGCAGACCTTCAGGCCGGCGCTGCGCACGCGGCCCAGGGTGTCCAGGCGGTCCTGGTATTCGCGGGTCGAAATCACGTTGCTGTAGAACTCGGGCGCGGTGTCGAGATTGTGGTTGTAGTAGTCCAGGCCCGCTTCTTTCAGGCGGTCGGCCTGGCCTTCTTCGAGCATGCCGAGGGTGGCGCAGGTTTCCAGGCCCAGCGCCTTGACTTCGCGCACCATCTCTTCGACCTTTTCCATGTCGCGCTCTTTCGGGCTGCGCCACGCGGCGCCCATGCAGAAGCGGGTAGCGCCGTTGGCCTTGGCCTGGCGCGCGGCGTCGAGCACCGTCTCGATGCCGAGGATCTTCTTCGCTTCGACGCCGGTGTCGTAGCGCGCCGCCTGCGGACAGTAGCTGCAGTCTTCCTCGCAGCCGCCGGTCTTGATCGACAACAGCGTGGCCAGTTCGACATCGCCCGCCGGGAACTGCTTGCGGTGTACCGTCTGGGCCTGGAACATCAGTTCATTGAACGGCAGCTCGAACAGCGCCAGCACGTCCGCCAGCGGCCAGGTGGCCGCTTCCGGCAGGGTGATCGCGGCCGCGGGCGGGTGGAAAGAGACAGCTTGGGTTTGGGACATCATGGTTCCTTCAGGTTCAGTCGCGCGTGGACGGCCAGCCAGGCAGCCCCGCGAGATCAATAAATTTGGCCGCGTCGGCAGCATTCGGCTGGTCCAGGTACGGGATGCGCCCCAGCAGGCGCGCCGGGATGCGTTCCGCCAGCGCTTCGACATTCTCGTCGGCGAAGCGCATGTCGGGATCGATCTCGTTGACGACCCAGCCAGCCAGCACCAGGCCGCGCGCGATAATCGCTTCGACCGTCAGCAGCGCATGGCTGATGCAGCCAAGACGCAGACCCACCACCAGGATCACCGGCAGGTTGAGTTGTTCGGCCAGCTGGGCGCTGTCGAAATGGTCCGAGAACGGCACCCGGAAGCCGCCCACGCCCTCGACCACCACGGCATCCGAGGCGGCCGCTATTTCGGCATAGGCGGCGATGATCGGCACCGGTTCGATGGTCACGCCATCGAGCCTGGCGGCGATGTGCGGCGCGCAGGCTTCGCGCAGCATGTAAGGGGTGGTGATGTTGACCGGCAGGTGCACGCTGCTTTCGCCGGCCAGCATGTCGGCGTCGTCGTTATGCAGCTCACCATTGCGCATGGTGGCGCCGGCGGCCACCGGCTTCATGCCGCAGGCGCGCACGCCGCCGGCCACCAGCGTGTGCAGGATCGCGGCCGAGACCAGCGTCTTGCCGATTTCGGTGTCGGTGCCGGTAACAAAACAGCAAAAGCGCGAGGGCAGGCCTTCGGCCGCCAGCGACGGCTGCGGCTCGGGAACCAGCACAGCATCGATAGCGGCGTCCAGCGCCGGTTCGGTCACCACGGGTACGATGGGATCATTGAGGCTCATCTCACGTCCTTTCCAGGTCGTTGAGCACAGCGGCGAGCTGCGCGACTTCTTCATGCGTGTGCGCGGCCGACAGGGTCACGCGCAGGCGGGCCGTTCCTTCGGGCACGGTCGGAGGCCGGATCGCCGGCACCCACAGGCCATGCCCGTGCAGGCCGGCGCCGATGCGCAGCACTTCTTCGTTGGTGCCGATGACGATCGCCTGGATGGCGGTGTTTGATGCCACGCGCTGCCAGCGTTTCAGGTCAATCTGTTCATCGAACGCCGCGATCAGCGACTGCAGGTGCGCGCGGCGCGAGGCGCCTTCGTCGCCGCCGATGATCTCGATGCTGGTCAGCAGGGCATGCGCCAGCGCCGGTGGCGCCGCGGTGGTGTAGATGTAGGGCCGGCCGCGCTGGATCATCAGTTCGATCACGCTGGCGTGCGCCGCGACAAAAGCGCCACCGACGCCGGCGGCCTTGCCCAGGGTGCCCATGTAGACGATATTCGGCGAGCGCAGCTTGAAGTGTTCGAGCGCGCCGCGTCCGTGCGCGCCCAGCACGCCGAAGCCGTGGGCGTCGTCGATCACCAGCCAGGCGCCATGCTCCTCGCATAGCGCCAGCAGTTCGGGCAGGGGAGCGATGTCGCCATCCATGCTGAACACGCTGTCGGTGACCACCAGCTTGGCCGTCGCATTACTGGCAGCCAGCAGCCCGCCCAGGGCCGCGAGGTCCGCGTGCGGATACACCTTGACGGCGGCGCGCGCCAATCTGGCGCCGTCGATCAGCGAGGCGTGGTTGAGCGACTCCGAAAAAATCTGGGCGTCGCCATCGGCGCCGAGGGTGGTGAGGATCGCCAGGTTGGCCATGTAGCCGGTGCAAAAGCTCAGCGCGCGTGCCGATTCCAGGTGCGGGCCGACGAAGTCGGCCAGCCGGTCTTCGAGCCGCTGGTGCGCCACGCTGTGGCCGGAGATGAGGTGCGAGGCGCCGCTGCCGGCGCCGTACAGGTCCGCGCCTTCGCGCAGCGCATCGACCACGCGCGGGTGCGCCGCCAGGCCCAGGTAGTCGTTGCTGGCGAAGGCCAGCAGCGCGCGGCCGTTCACCATCAGGCGCGGCTTGCAGGGCGTGTCGATCACGCGCCGTTCGCGCGTGAGGCTTTGCTCATCCAACTGGCGCAGTTGGCGCTCGATTGCATCAATCAGCTTCATCGGTCAACTCGCGATCACGGTGTCGAACACGGCGCGGGTGCGCTCGGCCAGGCCGTCGCTTTCCTCGTCGGAGAGGATATACGGCGGCATCAGGTAGACGGTGCGGCCGATGGGGCGCAGCAGCAGTTCGTTTTCCAGCGCGCTGGCAAAGAAGCGGCGCGAAAAGGTGGCGGCGCGCGCGGCGTCGGGTTCGACCGCATCGAATGCCCAGATCATGCCGCGCTGGCGGAAATTGCGCACGCGTTCATGTTCGGCCAAGGGCGCCAGCGCGGTCGTCAGGCGCGTGGCGCGCGCCCGGTTGCGGTTCAAGACGTCGTCGTCCTGGAAGATCTGCAAGGTCGCCAGCGCGGCGCGGCAGGCCAGCGGATTGCCGGTGTACGAGTGCGAATGCAGAAAGCCGCGCGTGACGTCGGCGCTGTAGAAAGCCTGGTACACCTCGTCGCGCGTGAGCACCAGGGATAACGGCAGATAGCCGCCGCTGATGCCCTTCGACAGGCACAGGAAGTCGGGCCAGATGGCGGCCTGCTCGCAGGCGAAAAAGGTGCCGGTACGTCCGCAGCCGACCGCGATTTCGTCGAGGATCATGTGCACCTGGAAGCGGTCGCACAGCTCGCGCACCAGCGTCAGGTAAAGCGGATCGTGCATCGCCATGCCGGTGGCGCACTGCACCAGCGGTTCGATGATGATGGCGGCGATGTGCCCGGCGCGTTCCTCGAACAGCTTTTCCACGTCGGCCGCGGCGCGGCGCGCCACGTCCTGCGCGCTTTCGCCTTCTTGTGCATTGCGCGCGTCGGGCGAGGTCACCACGCGGGCGGCGCGCAGCAGCGGGCCGTACGCATCCTTGAACAGCGCCACATCGGTCACAGCCAGAGCGCCGATGGTTTCGCCGTGGTAGCTGCCCTGCAGGCAGACGAATTCCTGCTTGTCGGCCAGGCCCGCATTGCGCCATGCATGAAAACTCATTTTCAGCGCGATTTCGACCGCGGATGCGCCGTCCGACGCGTAGAAGGCGTGGCCGAGCACCTTGCCGGTCATCTCGGACAACTGTTCCGACAGGCGCACCACCGGTTCGTGCGTGAAGCCGGCCAGCATGGCGTGCTCCAGCCGGTCCAGCTGGTCCTTCAAGGCCGCGTTGATGACCGGATTGGCGTGGCCGAACAGGTTGACCCACCAAGAACTGATCGCGTCCAGATAGCGCTTGCCTTCATGGTCGTACAGCCACGCGCCGCGCCCGTGGCTGACCGGAATCAACGGTACAGTTTCGTGGTGCTGCATCTGCGTGCACGGGTGCCATACGCTGCGAAGGCTGCGCGCTACCCAATCCTGGGGCATGTCCGCCATCACGTCACACCAGCCACGAAGGCTTGCGTTTTTCGAGGAAGGAAGCGACGCCTTCGCGTCCTTCATCCGACGCGCGTACATTGGCGATGCGCTCGGCGGTGTCGACCACCATCGCCGCATCGACCGGTTTGCCGGCGATCTCGCGCACCAGCACCTTCGCTTCGCGCACGGCGTTCGGGCTGCTGGTCACCAGCGCGTTGACGATCGCCGCCACATGCGCGTCGAGCGCGTCGGCGGGCACGACATCGTGCACGAAGCCGATGCGGTGCGCTTCCTGGGCGCTGAATTTTTCGGCCGTGAGGAAGTAGCGGCGCGCCGCGTTTTCGCCCATGGCGCGGATCACGTACGGCGAAATGGTCGCCGGGATCAGGCCGAGTTTGACTTCGGACAGGCAGAAGCTGGCGCTGTTGACGGTCACTGCGATGTCGCACGCGGCCACCAGGCCCATGCCGCCGGCGTAGCAGTCGCCCTGGATCTTGGCGACCACCGGTTTCGGGCACAGGTAGATCGCGCGCAGCATGTCGGCCAGCTTGGCGGCGTCCTCGCTGTTTTCGGCATGCGAGTAAACGGCCATTTTCTTCATCCAGTTCAGGTCGGCGCCGGCGCAAAAGGCCGGCCCGTTCGCATCGAGCACGATGGCGCGGATGTCGTCGCTGCGTCCCAGTTCATCGAAGGCCAGCGACAGTTCGGCGATGGTGATTTCGTTGAACGCGTTGCGCACGTCGGGGCGGTTCAGGGTGACGGTGGCGACCCGGTCGGCGATTGAAACGGCGAGTGTCTGATAGTCCATGCGATTCCTTTACCTGGTGCTTTACATGCGGAAGACGCCGAACTTCGTGTCGGCAATCTCCGCGTTGAGGGCGGCCGACAGACCCAGGCCGAGCACCATGCGGGTGTCGGCCGGATCGATCACGCCATCATCCCACAGGCGCGCGGTGGCGTAGTAAGGGTGGCCCTGGTGTTCGTACTGTTCCTTGATCGGCTGCTTGAAGGCGGCTTCTTCTTCCGGCGACCACTGGCCGCCCTTGTTCTCGATGCCGTCGCGCTTGACCGTGGCCAGCACCGACGCGGCCTGGTCGCCGCCCATCACCGAGATGCGCGCGTTAGGCCACATCCACAGGAAGCGCGGCGAGAATGCACGGCCGCACATGCCGTAATTGCCGGCCCCGAAGCTGCCGCCGATGATGACCGTGAACTTGGGCACCGCCGCGGTGGCGACGGCCGTGACCATCTTGGCGCCGTTGCGGGCGATGCCTTCGTTTTCGTATTTGCGCCCGACCATGAAGCCGGTGATATTTTGCAGGAACACCAGCGGGATCTTGCGCTGGCAGCACAGTTCGATGAAGTGCGTGCCTTTCAGGGCCGACTCCGAGAACAGGATGCCGTTGTTGGCGATGATGCCGACCTTGACGCCGTAGATATGGGCGAAGCCGCAAATGAGGGTGGTGCCGTAGCGCGCCTTGAATTCGTCGAAGTCGCTGCCGTCGACGATGCGGGCGATCACTTCGCGCACGTCGAACGGTTTGCGGGTATCGACGGGGATCACGCCGTACAGTTCTTCGGGCGCGTATGTCGGTTCGACGGACTCGCGCAGCGCCATCCGGGCCGGTTTTACGCGGTTCAGGTTCGAGACGATGGTGCGCGCCAGCGACAGCGCGTGCAGGTCGTTCTGCGCCAGGTGGTCGACCACGCCGGACAGGCGCGTGTGCACGTCGCCGCCGCCCAGGTCTTCGGCCGTGACCACTTCGCCGGTGGCCGCTTTCACCAGCGGCGGGCCGCCCAGGAAGATGGTGCCCTGTTCCTTGACGATGATCGATTCGTCGCTCATGGCCGGCACGTAGGCGCCGCCGGCGGTGCACGAACCCATGACCACGGCGATCTGCGGGATGCCCTTGGCCGACAGGTTGGCCTGGTTGAAGAAGATGCGGCCGAAATGGTCGCGGTCGGGGAAGACGTCGTCCTGGTTCGGCAGGTTGGCGCCGCCCGAGTCGACCAGGTAAATGCAGGGCAGGTTGTTCTGGTCGGCGATTTCCTGGGCGCGCAGGTGCTTCTTGACCGTCATCGGGTAGTAGGTGCCGCCCTTGACGGTGGCGTCGTTACAGACGATCACGCACTCCTGGCCGGACACGCGGCCGATGCCGGTGATGATGCCGGCGGCGGGCGCGGCGCCGTCGTACATCTCGTACGCGGCCAGCTGGGAAAATTCGAGGAAGGGCGTGCCGGGATCGAGCAGCATCTGCACGCGGTCGCGCGGCAGCAGCTTGCCGCGCGCGACATGCTTGGCGCTGGCGGCGGCGCCACCGCCGGCGGCCGCCGCGGTGACCTTGGCGCGCAGGTCGTCGACGATGCTTTGCATGGCTGCGGCGTTGGCCTTGAAGTCGTCGCTGCGCGGATTGAGTTTGCTGTCGATGTGGGGCATTGCGATCCTTTTTTAGTCCGGGAAACTGCCGTCCAGGTAGTACCAGCGCGCCACCCCGTCGTTGGTTTCGCGGACGAAACGGCTGACTTCGTGCAGGCGGTGCGCGCGCCCGCCAATCTTGTAGCGGGCGACGAATTCTACGGTATCGGCGTCCGGCGATTCTAGCAGGTTTGCTTGACGTTTACGTAAACGTAAAGCAGATTTAATCTCCAGTCCGAGCCAGCGGGTTTGTTCGTTTTCGCCGACGATCGGTTCGGCCGGGACGGTGCTCGGGTGCCAGGTCGCGCGCAGGTAGGCTTCATTGCCCAGGGTGTAGGCGGTGTAGCGCGAGCGCATCAGGCTTTCGGCCGTCGGCGGCACCGCCTCGCCCGCGAGGAACGGGGCGCAGCAAATGGCGAAGGTGGCGCCGCCGCAGGGGCAGGTGGAGGGAAAGGGCATGATTGTTTGCAAAAACGGAATCTTGCAATTATCCGCCATATTGGCGGCCACGATGTCACGTCCCGCACATTTGCGTGCGCTCAGACTGTGCTCATGCGGGACTGTTAAGTTTGACGTCTTTGATTGACATCCGCATCGACAGGCGAACCATGACCAATAACTATGCCAGGCCCCTGCTCGATCATGAAAGCATCGAGGCGTTTTTAGGCAGTTGCCTTGATATCAGGCACGAATTCACACTGCACGATGGCGGCACCCTCAATCTTCTTGAATTGTGCAAACGCGTTCGCGATGCGGAGAGCGCCGTGGAGGCGGCAATGGAAGCTCCGACAATGACGAGCCGGCGCAACCGCGTGCCGCAATACCGCAGCAATATAGCGCGTCATGGCCTGCGCCGGCAGATAGTCCAAGAACTTATTCTTTACGACAGGCTCGGTTCTGACGAGGATATTTGCCTTGGACATGGTGGCTCAAAACCATACGGACAAGAAGCGCACGCCGGGGCATGTGCTTATCTTGTGACCGGCTTGCCGGCGTCGGGCAAGTCGACGCTGGTCAGCGCGATCTCGGATTGTTTGAGAGCAATGGTGCTTGACTCCGATTTTGCCAAGCGCAAGCTACCTGAATTCGCGCATGCGCTGGCAGGGGCCGCGCTGGTGCATGAAGAGTCGAGATTGCTCATTTTTGGTATGGCGGTTGCGGGTGCCGCGTCCCTGCTTGAATATTGTATGTCCAGAAAACTGAACGTCGTCATTCCACTTGTCGGTAATGATGAGCGTCGTTTGAAATCAGTACGCCACTTGTTGATCGAAAACGGCTACGAGGTTCACTTGACGGCCATGTTGCTTGATCGGGCCCAGGCAACACAGCGGGCGCTTGATCGCTTCCTCAAAACAGGGCGGTACATTTCGCTCGGTACGATCTTTGATCGATATGCGAACGATCCTGTTTTGAACTACTATAAAGCGTGGATGGACGCAGACACCGGCGCGGATTCGCAGTGGGCATCTCTGGGCGCACTGGCGGTGGCAAGCCATCCGGCAAGTGTTCACAGCTGTAGTTCGGATGCCAACCCGGCTGCACTATGGGAGCAAACACCATGAAAAAGACCTCACTGCGCAAAAATCGTTTTTTCGCTCAACCTACTCGATTGACTGACAACTCCCCAGAGCGCAAACTCAGCAGAAAGCTGCGGCGCTCCCGCGCCAATTCCGGCAATGAGGGCGTCAGCCTGAGAGAAATGATGATGCACCAATGGGAATTTAATGACGCCGACATCGCTGAGCGTATGGCAGCCACGCTTGGGCGGCCAATCTCGCCGGAAGCCCAGGCTTTTTACGATTACATCGATGCGGTGAAGGCTGGAAAAGCATCATGGGATGGGTTTGTCAAACCTGTCCTCAGTGACGCAGCTTAAGCCCGTAGACTCAGCCGTCGAGGCTGATCGGCGGCGCCTCGCCCCGCATCGCATCGCAGCGGCCAACATGCTGGCCGATCCTCACGAAACGTAGACCCCAGCGGCTTGCCATTTGTGGCGGCCAGCGAATTTCCTCGCGTTCTCCACTCAGGGCGCCGAATGGAACGAGGTCGACGGAGATCCCGTACGGCGCTGCTGTCGGCCCGTAGTAGAGTTTGTGACGAGTGAGGGTATCCGCTTCAACGTTGTGCTGGCCAGTCAGGCGCTGTCGCAGTGCTGTTGGCAAGGGCATCGATAGCTGCATCGAGCACGCGTAGGTCGTTTTCGCTCTTGCCGGTCCGGGTCGGTGCTGGGGCGTTCATATTTTCCCATCGTTCACGTTACGTTACCATTTATCTTTTTTGAACATCGCGTCAAAGTTTGTCCATAGTTTTACTATGTTTAGGTATCATGAACATAGCGGAACGATGAACAGCGAAGACCAGTAATACGACCGCCAAATCATGTCTGGAACATGGCAGGTCGTCCGGTCAATGTTCCTCGCGATAGTTCGGAAGCCAACCTGGCTGCGAGTAAGGAATTGGTAATTTGTAGCTCGAGAATAAGTATGGCCAATGGAAAAATTGAATTGAAGATTGCTGAATCGGATCTTGAAGTGGATCCGGACTGCGATCCTGAGGAAGACAGCCCGGTTGCGTACCTGAGTCTTCCCGATCATCCGGGCGAGAGCACATCTGGCTGTGTCAAAAAAATGCTGCGTCTGTCCGATCTCGTCGACTATGAAGGCGCGGATATTTACATGGACTTCGACGCTGCCGGACGCCTTATCGGCATCGAAATCCTGGCATAGCGGCCGCGTTCGAACAGAACCGTGGCGGCTGACCCGCAGCCCGTCGCCGTCAACCCAGCGCAATTCTTCGTCAGCCGCGCAGAGCGAGCCCCTCCAAACTGATCGGCGGCGCCTCGCCGCGCATTACAGCGGCCAGGATGCTGGCCGACCCGCACGCAAACGTAAAACCCAGCGGCCCGTGCCCCACGTTGAGCCACAGATTACTCACCGGCGTCGCCCCGATGATGGGCGCGCTGCTGGGCGTGGCGGGGCGCAGGCCGGCCCACGCCGTCATCGCCTCGTAGTCGGCCGCGCGCGGCATCACCGCGCGCGCCTGGCGCAGCAGCCCGGCGATCCGGCCCGCATCGAGCGAGGCATCCTCCCCCACCATATCGACCATGGCCGCCACGCGCAACTGGTCGCCGATGCGCGCATACAGCACCTTGCGCTCGAAGTCGGTCACGCTGATCTGCGGCGGACAGTCGCCCGGCCGCACCGGCGCGCTCAGGCTGTACCCCTTGAGCGGATACAGCGGCAGGTAGATGCCCGCCGTGGCCGCCAGTGTGCGGCTGCGGATGCCCGCCGCCAGCACATAATCGTCCGCCGCCAGCATGCCGGCGCTGGTGTCGAGCCAGCTCACCTTGCCCTTCTCCAGCACGAAGCCGCGCGCCTCGCCGCGCACGATGCCGCGAAAGCGCGGATGGGCACGCAGGCGCTGCCCCAGCCCGGTACAAAAGTCATGGCAGTCGGCCACCGCTTCGCCCCGGTTGAACACGCCGCCCGCCAGCACCGCTTGCGCCGCCGCCAGCGCCGGTTCGGCCGCCACGCAAGCGGCCGCCGACAGCACCTCGCCGCCCGTACCGGCGCGTGCCGCGGCCGCGTCGAACAGCTTGCCGGACCGGTACACCACCAGCTTGCCGGCCTCGCGCCAGCCGAACTCATCTTTAGGAAGGATGCCGTCCAGCTGCCCCATCGCGCTGCGGCTCAGCTCGCCAAGCTGGAGCAGGCGCGCCGTCGTGCGGCGATGGATGCCGGCATCGCAGTGCGCCACGAACTGCGCCAGCCAGCGCCACTGGCGGCGGTCGGCCTCAGGCCGGAAACGCAGCGGTCCATCTTTTTGCAACAGCCAGCGCAGCGCCTTGAGCGGCACCCCGGCATCGGCGAACGGGGCCACGTAGCGGTAGCTGAGCTGGCCGCCATTGCGGAAACTGGCGCCGGCGCCAAGCGTGGCGTCGCGTTCGAGCAGGGTCACGCCGAAGCCGGCCTCCAGCAGCCACCAGGCGCTAGCCAGTCCCACCACCCCGCCGCCGATCACCATGACTTCCCGCATGCCGCTTCACCTCTCTCGCCAGGCCCATGGCAGCAGCTTACGCACATGCCGCCGGGCGCGCCAATGAATCCCGCGCCGGCCCCCATAACCGCAGTTCATGTGTCTTGTCTATGCGCTAATAAGTCTGGCGCCTTTGCCAGCATGGCATAAAATTTCCTCGATGTCGGCACGAGCCGGGCGGCCAATCAGGCTAGAATGCAAGACGAATGCCGCCATAACGTCCCGGTATGCGCGCCGTGGATAATTTCATGCCTGCGCCTGCTGACCGGCGGCGGCATTACGATTACACTGATGCGCACGCCAGCATGGCGGCAGCACAGGATCGATGACCATGAGCGGAACCGTAATGAGCACTACCCACACCGATTTCAAGGTCGATTTGAACGACAATTCCCCGCTCTACATGCAAGTGGCGCGCAAACTGATCCAGGATGTGCGCGACGGGCGCTACCAGGTCGACCAGGCGCTGCCGTCCGAACGCTTGCTCTCCGAGCAGCTCGACGTCTCGCGCGTGACCGCGCGCAAGGCCATCGACCAGCTGGTCGAGCAGGGCCTGGTGGTGCGCCGCCGCGGCTCGGGCAACTACGTGGCGCCGCGCATCGAGCAGCCCCTGTCGAACCTGTCGAGCTTTTCCGAGCAGCTGCAGCAGCGCGGCTACCGCCCCGGCTCGCAATGGCTCAGCCGCTCGGTGGTGGTCGCGTCCGCCGACGAGCAACTGAGCCTGGGCCTGTCGCCGAATGCCCGCGTGGCCCGCCTTGAACGGCTGCGCCTGGCCGACGATGTGGTCATGGCGTACGAGGTCAGCGTGATTCCGGCCAGCGTGCTGCCCAAGCCGGAAGCGGTCGGCAACTCCCTGTACGAGCACCTGGCCACCACCGGCCACACTCCCGTGCGTGCACTGCAACATATCCGCGCCATGAATGCCGGCGCCGTGCTGGCCGGCCAGCTCGGCGTGCCGGAAGGCCAGGCGGTGCTGTACATCACGCGCGTCGGCTATCTGGAATCGGGCCAGGCGGTCGAGCTGACCCATTCGTATTGCCGCAGCGACCATTACGATTTCGTGGCCGAGATGCGCCGCGTCGCCTGATGCTGGCGTTCTTGTCCCTTTCATACTGAACGCCGCCCGTTTGGCATTACACTAGCCGCATCGAAGCAGCGGAGCGGCCATGTTGAACACAGAAACCCCCGACCGGCAGCATGCCGACCTGGACCTGTACCCCACCGGTGAACTGGTCGATACCCTCATCGGCGACCAGTTCCACGCGGTGCGCGCGGTGCAGGCGGCCTCGAGCCAGATCGCTGCCGCCGTCACGGCCGCGCTGCCGCGTATCGACGCCGGCGGGCGCCTGATGTACGTGGGCGCCGGCACGTCGGGCCGGCTCGGCGTGCTCGACAGCGTTGAACTGTATCCCACCTTTTCCTGGCCGCACGAACGCGCCCTGGCGCTGCTGGCCGGCGGCATCGACGCCATGTTCGTCGCCGTCGAAGGCGCCGAGGATGACAGCGCGCAGGGCGCGGCCGACCTGCGCGCGCTCAATCCGGGGCGCGACGACGTGGTGCTGCTGCTGGCCGCCTCCGGCGCCACGCCCTACGTGCTCGGCGCGCTGCGCGCCGCCGCCGCGGCCGGCGCCCTGACGATCGGCTTTGCCAACAATCCGGACGCGCCCGTGGTGCGCGAAGCGCAGATCGGCATCACCCTCGATACCGGTCCGGAAGTCATTTCCGGCAGCACCAGGCTGAAGGCCGGCACGTCCCAGAAAATTGCACTGAACACCTTTTCGAGCGCCCTGATGGTGCGTTTACACAAGGTCTACGGCAACCTGATGGTAGACTTGAAGCCAACCAATGCCAAGCTGGTGCTGCGCGCGGTCCGGCTGACGATGTTTGCCACCGGTGCCGACGAGGCCGCCGCCCGCGCGGTGCTGGAACAATGCGATTTCCATGTCAAGGTCGCCATCGTGGCCCTGACCAAAAAAACCAGTATCGCCCAGGCCAGGGTCTTGCTTGAGAGCGCGCGCGGCAGCGTGCGCCAGGCACTGGCCGCCTGACTGTCTTTCCGTGTCTTGCGCGGGGCGGCGGCGGCGGCCGCCCGGCCTGCATGATCACGAAAGAATTATGCAAACAGCGCAAGATAAAAGCCCCTGGCTTTGGGTACCCTCCCTGTACTTCGGTCAAGCCATTCCCTACGTGGTGGTGATGACCCTGTCGGTCCTGATGTACAAGGACCGCGGCGTCGGCAACGACGACATCGCCTTTTATACCAGCTGGCTGTATCTGCCGTGGGTCGTCAAGCCGCTCTGGTCGCCGCTGGTGGACATGGTGCGCACCAAGCGCTGGTGGATCGTCAACATGCAGCTGGCCATCGGCGCCGGTCTGGGCGCGGTCGGCTTCACCATGCACCTGCCGGGCTGGTTCCAGATCAGCCTGGGCGTGCTGTGGGTGATGGCCTTTTTTTCCGCCACCCACGACATCGCCGCCGACGGCTTTTATATGCTGGGCCTGAAGCAATACCAGCAAGCCGCCTTTGTCGGCGTGCGCAGTACCTTTTACCGGCTGGCCACGATTGCCGGCGGCGGCGCGATGGGCATGCTGGCCGGCCATCTGACCACCCGTACCGGCGACGCCGTCTTTGCCTGGACGGTCGTGTTCTCCGTGCTGGCGGCGCTGTTCGTGGGGCTGTTCGCCTATCACAGCGTGGTGCTGGGGCGCCCGGCCGAAGACAAGACCGTGCTTGGCGGCGACAGCAAGCTGGCCGAATTCTTTGCCACCTTTGCCTCTTTTTTCGGCAAGCGCGACATCTGGCTGATCCTCGGCTTCATTCTGACCTTCCGCCTGGGCGAGTCGCAATTGCTCAAGCTGGCGATTCCCTTCATGAAGGACCCGGTCAGCAAGGGGGGCCTCGGCATGACGACCGCGCAGATCGGGCTGGGATACAGCACCATCGGCATCGTCGCGCTGACCCTGGGGGGGCTGCTGGGCGGCTTCCTGATTTCGCGCCTGGGCCTGAAGCGCTGCCTGTGGCTGATGGTGTTCGCGGTGCACCTTCCCGATGTCGTGTTCGTCTACCTGGCCACCGCCTTGCCGCAGAATTTCGTGCTGATCGCCTCCAGCATCGCGCTGGAACAGTTCGGCTACGGTTTCGGTTTCACCGCCATGATGCTGTACATGATCATGATCTCGGACGGCGAACACAAGACCGCCCACTACGCCATCTGCACCGGGCTGATGGCGCTCGGCATGATGGTGCCTGGCATGTTCAGCGGGAAAATCCAGGAATACCTGGGCTACCAGCATTTCTTCATCTATGTGTGCGTGATGACCATTCCCGCCTTCATCATGGCGGCGCTGGTGAAGATCGATCCGGAATTCGGCAAGCGGGTTGATTAATGATGGCCGATAAATGACGGCGCCGGCCCGCCTTGCCTCGCTGGACGCCTTCCGCGGCTTCACCATCGCGGCCATGACCCTGGTGAACAATCCGGGCGACTGGAGCCACCTGTATTCCCAGCTGGCGCACGCCCAGTGGCATGGCTGGACCTTCACCGACTGGATTTTCCCCTTCTTCCTGTTCATCGGCGGGATGTCGATGGCGTTTTCGCTGGGCCGCCTGGCCGCGGCCGGGGCCGACAAGCCGACCCTGCTGCGCAAGCTGGCCGTGCGCGCCGCCATCATCTTCCTGATCGGCCTGGCGCTGAACCTGATACCCGGTTTCGATCTGTCCACCGTGCGCATTCCCGGCGTGCTGCAGCGCATCGCCATCTGCACCCTGCTGGCCGCGCCCATCGTGCTGTATTTCAGCTGGCGCCAGCAAGTGCTGTGGATCGCCGGCCTGCTGGCGCTCTACAGCGTGCTGATGCTGTGGGTACCGGTGCCCGGCATCGGCGCCGGCGTGCTCGAACCGGGCCAGGATGTCGGCGCCTACATCGACCGCCTGCTGCTCGACGGCCACCTGTGGCCGCAATCGAAAACCTGGGACCCGGAAGGCTTGCTCTCGACGATTCCGGCCCTGTGCAGCCAGCTGCTGGGCGTGCTGGCGGGGCGTTGGCTGCTCTCCAGCCACTCGCGCACCGAACAGACCGTCTGGATGCTGCTGGCCGGCCTGGCCCTGCTGTGGATCGGCGCCATGCTCGACGTCGTGCTCATGCCGATCAACAAGAGCTTGTGGACACCGTCCTTCTGCCTCTTCATGACAGGCTGGGCGCTGATCGTGTTTTCCAGCTTTTACTGGCTGCTCGACGCCAATCCCCACATTCCGCTGCGCAGCGCGGCGGCGCGCTGGAGCACGCCTTTGAATATCTACGGCATGAATGCCCTGTTCATTTTCGCGTTTTCCGGGCTGGTGTCTAAAATGCTGGGCTTTATCGAGGTCGGCGGTGTGAGCCTGGCGCAACGGCTGTATGCACAGGTGAGTGCGCTTGGCGTGTCGCCTGTCAACAGCTCTTTGCTTTATGCTCTGCTGTTTAATGCGGCGATGTTCTTGCTTGCATGGTGGATGTGGCGCAAGAAATGGTTTGTAAAAGTTTAAATTGGGGAATGGTTTGCAGCCGAACAGGACAAGACGCGCATTCGCGCTAGCAGGGGTAGCCGGCGCCATGGCGCTGGGCGGGTTGATGACAGGGTGTACCACGGCCACGCCGGTGGCGGGGACCGGAGGGGCGGTGGGCGTGGTGCCCAGCCCGGCCACCATCCAGGGCGGCAGCGAGACCGTGCCGCCGGTGGCGCCGCGCGAATTTCGCGCCGCCTGGGTGTCGACGGTGGCCAATATCGACTGGCCCTCGCGCGCCAACCTGCCGGCCGAAAAACAACAGGCCGAGGCCATCGCCATCCTCGACCGCGCCAAGGCCATGAACCTCAATGCCATCGTGCTGCAGGTGCGGCCCAGCGCCGACGCCATCTATCCGTCCAAGCTGGAACCGTGGACCGAGTACCTGAGCGGCACCCAGGGCCAGGCGCCGCAGCCGTGGTACGACCCGCTCAAGTTCTGGGTCACCCAGGCCCATGCGCGCGGGCTGGAGCTGCACGCCTGGTTCAACCCCTACCGCGCGCGCCACGCCACGGCCAAGTCGCCCCCCGCGCACGACCATATTTCCAAGGCCAATCCGGCGGCGGTGAAGAGTTACGGGCGCTTTTTGTGGATGGACCCGGGCGAAGAATCGGCGTCCAAGCACACCCTGGACGTGATTCTCGACGTGGTGCGGCGCTACGATATCGACGGCGTACACCTGGACGACTATTTCTATCCGTATCCGATCGAGGCGCCCGGCGCCAGCGGCGCGGAAACGGCCGCGCTCGACGGCGCCTACGTGCCCAAGGCCGAGCTGGATTTTCCCGACCAGCCGGCCTGGCAGCGCTACCTGCTCTCCGGCGGCACGCTCACGCGTGCCGACTGGCGCCGCCAGAACGTCAACAAGCTGATCGAGGCGATGTACACCGGCATCCACCGCGAGAAAAGCTGGGTGCGGCTCGGCATCAGCCCCTTCGGCATCGGCCGTCCGGACCGGCGCCCGCGCGGCATCGTCGGCTTCAGCCAGTACGACAAGCTGTACGCCGACGCCGAACTGTGGCTCGCCAACGGCTGGCTCGACTATCTTTCGCCCCAGCTGTACTGGGCCATCGGCCAGGCCCCGCAAGCCTACGACGTGCTGCTCGACTACTGGGTGGCACAGAACGGCAAGCGGCGCCATATCTGGCCGGGTTTGTTCACCAGCCGCATCGGCGCCGCCAGCAAGGGCTTCCAGGCCAGGGAAATCGTGCAGCAGATTGGCGTCACGCGCAGCCGTCCGGGCGCCGGCGGCCACGTGCATTTCAGCATGGTGGCGCTGATGGAAAACCGCCAGGGCCTCAGCGACCAGCTCAAGACCGGCCACTACGTCGCCCCGGCGCTGGTGCCGGCCTCGCCGTGGCTGGGTAACGACGCGCCGGGCCTGCCGACGGTTGCGGCGCGGCGCGAGGGCAACGGCGTGGCCCTCAAGCTCACGGCCGGCAAGTCCAACGCGCACTATGCGATCTGGTCGCGCCACGGCGGCGAATGGCGCTTTGCCGTCGTGCCCGCTTCACGCGCCGACTGGACCGTGCTTGACGACGCCAGACTCGGCCCGGCCAGCGCTGTGTTCGTCAGCGCGGTGGACCGCCTGGGTAACGAGGGCGAACGCATCTCCGTGCTCAAGCCATGAGCGGACCCGGCCTCGGCATCGATGCCGGCGGCACCCGCACGCGCTGGGCGCTGGCGGCGGCCGACGGGACCATCGTGGCCGAGGGCGACGTGGGCGGTTTGTCCGCCTTGCAGATGGGCAGCGCGGACGGCCGCGCCAGCGTGCAAGCCAGTTTCGCGGCGCTCGCGGCCACCGTGCTTGCCCACGGCCGTCCGCGGGCGGTGCGCGCCGGGCTGACCGGCTTCGGTGGCGATGGCGCGCAGTTGCAGCAGTGGCTGGCCGGCCCGCTAGGCTTGCCGGATGAAAAGGTCGTGCTGTGCAGCGATATCGAGATTGCTTACCTGGCCAGCTTTGCGCCGGGCGAGGGTTACCTGGTGTATGCCGGAACCGGCTCGATCGGCGCGTGGATCGATGCCGATGGCGTGTTCCACCGTGCCGGCGGGCGTGGCGTGATGCTCGACGATGGCGGTGGCGGCTTCTGGATCGCGCGCGAGGCGCTGCGCCACATCTGGCGCAACGAGGATGAAGCGCCCGGCCGCTGGCGTGCGTCGCCCATGGCGCAGGCCGTGTTTGCGCAGATCGGCGGCGACGACTGGGCGCTGTCGCGCCAGTTCATGTACGGACAGGAACGCGGCGAGGTGGGCCGGCTGGCGCTGGCCGTGGCTGCCAGTGCCGGGGCCGATCCGGTGGCGGCCGCGATTCTTGCGGAAGCGGGACGGGAGCTGGCGCGCCTGGCGCTGGCCTTGACGGCGCGTTTTGGTGCGCGGCCGGTGGTGCTGGCGGGACGCGCCGCCGCGCTGCATCCCCTGATTGTGAACACGATGCGCGCCGGCTTGCCGGATGCGATAAGCTTGACGCAGACGACGGCCCGCGCTCATCATGCAGCGGCGCGGATTGCCGCGACCTGGACCTGAGCGCCGTCATTCGCGCCACCTCCGTCGCTCCCGCCGAGTGCCGCCTTGGCGCGGGAGCGACGGGGAAATTTGAACTTTTACCTCTTTCTACTCGCCGATGAAAACCCTGCTCGCCACGCTCCTGATCGCCCTGCTCACCGGCTGCGCCACCGGCCCCGCCATCGACCGCACCTACTCGGCCAAGGGCCAGAGCAGCCGCGTCAAGTTCGTCATCCTGCACTACACGGCCATCAACCTGCCGCAATCGATCAAGGTGCTGACCCAGCAGACCGTCAGCAGCCACTACCTGCTGACCGACGAAACGTCCCCCATCGTCTACGGCCTGGTCGATGAAACGCGCCAGTCCAACCACGCCGGCGTATCGCACTGGAAAAATTACACCCTGCTCAACGGCAGCTCGATCGGCATCGAAATCGTCAACCCGGGCTTCACCGAAACCCCCAGCGGCCGCATCTGGTATCCCTTCCCGCAAGCCCAGGTGGACAGCCTGATCGTGCTGCTGAAAGACATCGTCAAGCGCCACAACATCCCGCCCGAAAACATCCTCGGCCACAGCGACATCGCCCCCCAGCGCAAGCAGGACCCGGGTCCGATGTTCCCGTGGTTCGAGCTGGCCCGGCACGGCCTGGTGGCCTGGCCCGACGCCGCCAGGGTGGCCGCGGCGCGCCCCGTGTACGACCTGCTGCTGCCCGACGTCGCCTGGTTCCAGGCGCGCCTGGCCACATTCGGCTACGCGCTGCCGCAGACCGGCCTGCTCGACGAAGCGACCCGCAACGTCATCGGCGCCTTCCAGATGAAATACCGCCCGGCCACCATCGACGGCACGCCGGACGCCGAAACGGCGGCCCTGCTCGATGCGCTGACCACCCCCGCCGTAAAACCAGCGGCATAACAGGACGGGAACCGCACCATGCGCCTGCGCCACATCGAAGTGTTCCACGCCATCATGCAGGTGGGCACCATCAGCGGCGCGGCCCAGGTGCTGCACATATCGCAGCCGGCCGTGACCAAGGTCTTGCAGCACTGCGAGCTGCAGCTGGGCATGCCGTTGTTCGAGCGCGTGCGCGGCAAGCTCTATCCCAAGCCCGAGGCGCACCGCCTGTTCGCCGAAACCGACAAGCTGCACCGCGACCTGCAAGGCATCCGCCGCCTCGCGGCCAGCCTCAAGGGACGCGCGGTCGAAACCATCCGCCTGGTGGCCACGCCGACGATTGCCATCAGCGTGCTGCCGCAGGCGATGACGGTGTGGCGCAAGCAGTTCGCGCACACGCGCTGCGAGCTGGCCACCCACCACACCAGCGAGATCGTCCACGCCCTGCGCCTGGGCGAAGCCGACCTGGCCCTGTCGCTGCAAGACCCGCGCCACCCCGGCATCGTGGCCGAAGCGATTGCCGAAGGCGTGATGACGGTGATCGCCCCGGCCGGCAGCTGGAGCGAGGAAGCCTGCGCCCGGCCGGTCTCGGCCGATGGCCTCAGCGGCGAATTGATCGGCCACGCCGACAACGATCCGCTCGGCCAGCTGCTGGTGGCCGCGTGCGAAGCGCAGGGTGTTCATCCGGTGTTTCATACGGTGGTGCAGACTTACCAGATCGCCCGCTCGCTGGTCGAGGCCGGCGCCGGCATGGCGGTGGTCGATCCCTTCACGGCCGCCTCGGCGCACGACGGCAAGGTGCAGCGGCGCGCCTGGGCACCAGCCATTCCGGTGCAATTGTTTTTGCTCACGGCCAGCCATGCGCCGCTCTCGCATGGCGCGCGCGAGCTGGTCGCCAGCATCGGTGCGGCGGCGCGGCAATGCCTGTCGCACGGGGCGCCATCATGATCGAGGGCTTGCCGATCGAACAGCTTGGCCAGTGCGCCGACTTCCGGCCTTTGTCCAGCATTGCCGGCATCACGGTCGACTTGCGCTACGCGGGCGTCGATAACTTCACCGGACGCGACCTGTACTCGCCATTCGACTGCGCCTGGCTGCACCGGGATGCCGCGGCGGCACTGGAGCGCGTCGTGGCCTGGCTGGCGTTGCAGCGGCCCGACTGCAGCGCGCTGATCCTCGACGCGCTGCGCCCGCAGCGGGTCCAGGAAGCGCTGTGGGCGGCGCTCGACGGCACCGGCCTGCGCATGTACCTGGCGCCGCCGGAGCGCGGTTCCATCCACTCCTTCGGCATGGCGCTCGACATCACCTTGCTCGACGAACACGGGCGCGAACTCGACATGGGCACCGCCTTCGACGACATGAGCGAGCGCTCGCACCCGGCGCGCGAGGCACTGCTGCTGGCGCGCGGCGAACTGACCCCGCAGCAGGTGGAAAACCGGCAACTGCTGCGCGACGCGATGGCGCAGGCCGGCTTCGTGGGCATTGCCAGCGAATGGTGGCACTTCGATTGCGGCGACCGCGACTGGGTGCGGCAAACCTTCCAGCGCGTGCTGTGAGGCGGCGCCAGCGCGCCGGATCGCTGACTGTTACCATAAAGCACTTTCAACGCCCGGCGCACGCCGCCCCCTGCCCATGAATATCAGCCTGGACGACCAGATCGGCGACGCCGAAGTCATTGCCCTGTACCGCGCCAACGCGTGGTCCTCCGCCGACAAACCGGAACAGTTGATGGCTGCGCTGCGCAATTCGCACAGCCTGGTCACGGCGCGCGAGAATGGCGTGCTGGTCGGCATCGGCAATGCGATCTCGGACGGCCACCTGGTGGTCTACTACCCGCATTTTTTGGTGGACCCGGCGCACCAGCGCAAGGGCATCGGGCGCCTGATGATGCAAGCGCTGTGCGCGCGCTATGCCGGCTTTCACCAGCAGATGCTCACGGCCGACGGCGACGCCATCGCCTTCTACGAATCGCTGGGCTTCACCCGCGCCGGCCGCACCGAGCCAATGTGGATCTACGCCGGCACCGAACACTAATAAGTGCTTCTCAGCAGATCGGCAATCAAGGCGGTGCATTGCCTTTAGCTACTGGCCAGGGCGCCCCTCGTCAATCCAGGCCTGCGTTTCTTTCATGCCGAGCCGGTAACGCGCACAGTTAAAATCTGCAAGGACATTCAGTTCCTGGACTAGCAATTGCTGGAACCTTGCCGCGTCCTCGGCAGGCAATTCCAGGGAATTTATTGCATCGGCCATTGATTGACGGCGTCGGACCACCGATCCCACCGCTTCGCTGAGTGCTTCGCGGTACTTGACGCGGAACGGGTCTGGTGAATCCAGGGATCCCGACACAGCCTTGTATTTGGCTTGAGAGCGTCGATATGTCCAATCGAAGAGGTCGACCGCCATCGAGACATCGCAAGCTTCGTAGACACCCATCATCGCCAGCGCATAATCGTCACGGTCAACATCGAGAAACGACAGTGGTGCCTGGTTGTACAGCATCAGTGGAATATTGGCGGCGAGCCGGCTCACCCGCTTGTTGCCGTCCTCAAAAGGCTGAAGATACGCCAAGTTTACCCAGAGGAAAAAGGCTGCCTCCAAAGGATTCTTGATGCGCTGCGCCTTGACGATAATGCGCTCGAACATCTCTTCCAACACCGCCGGGACTTGGGATGGAATATAGGTGCTGCCGCTGAGGTTGACTACTTTGGTGCGAATCGTGCCGAGTGACGCAACATCAACCAGCAGGTCATGCATGAGTACCGCGTGGACATTGCGAACCAGACTGGTGTTGAGCCCTTGCATGGGAACAGCATCCACAATGAACTCAATGGCCGCTTTGTGATTGAGCAGCATGACAGCATCGCTGTCGGTAGCGGCAGCGCCGCTTTTGAACAGCTCTTCCGTATCCAGAAGGGTATAGCGATTGCCTTCGAGGCGAGAGGATGACCATGAAAGGTCGATGAGTAATTGCTCCAGCACCTTGCGAGCGTAGGTGCCCGCCGGAAGTTGTCCTGGAAGACGGCCGAGCGCCACCAGTTCGTCTGCGAGTTCCGGTGGCAGCAAGAACGTTTCGTTGGGCTTGTAGTCGTCAACGAATTCCCGACGATACGTGACGGGTGTACGTGCAGCCAGAGGAAGTGTCAGTTGTTGCCGGAGCTGAAGGCTTTCCGCGCGCCAGCGTGGGCCAATCTCGGTTGGACTTGCTGTGGCAAGTAACGGTGTTTCCAGCTGTTCAGGGGAAACAGAAGCGACTGTTGTTAGCAGGCGATATCGCGTAGCACGGGCTTTGCCCGTGACCTCGACCTGCCCGGCTGATGTCAATCTGGACAACATTCGCTTGACCGCATCCTTGCTTGATCCGGTAGCGTCAACCAACTGAGACGATGAGACGAACTCATTTCCAGCCTTGGCCATGTCGGTCAAGACTTGTAGCAGAACTGCGCGGGTCAGGCGGCCGTTATAGCGCATCAATTGGCTCGGTAGTGTGAGCCAATTCTACCGAATTTGAGCAGATTCGGGAGTATCGGTGCGGTATTCAAAGTATCGGTGCGATTTCCTGAGTATCGGTGCGATTTGCGCCAATATCGGTGCGATTACAGATAATTCGTTTGGGCTAGTTAATGGCGCCAGAGCGGGCCACCCAATCCACCAGCGCATCGAGCACCGCGCGGCCCTTGCCGTTGCCGATCAGCTCGCTGTTGATCATGGCCACCACCACGCATTGCTGACCTGTGGCATCGCGCACGTAGCCGGCCACCGCCACCACGTTGCGCAAGGTGCCGGTTTTCAGGCGCGCGCGCTGCGCCGCCGGGCTGTCGGCCAGGCGCCGGCGCATGGTGCCGTCGACCGCTGCGATCGGCAGGCTGCTCATGAATTCCGGCGACCAGTTGCTGCGCAGCCCCGCTTGCAGCACGCCAGCCATCTGTACCGCACTGATGCGCTCGATGCGCGACAGGCCCGATCCATTTTCCAGCACCATCCCCGTATCGTCGATGGCGCGCGCGCGCATCCAGTCGCGCACGCTGCGGTCGGCGCGCGCCACCGTGGTTTCGCCGGGGATGGTGACCAGCGCGCGGCTGCCCGCCACCGGGTCGGCTTCCAGGCTGCCCAGGGTCAGGAACACGGTGCGCGCCAGGGTGTTGTCGGAGCTCTTGTTGTAGTCGCGCACGATGTCGGGCAGGGTGCGCGACGCATGCTCGGCCAGCAGGCGCGTGGCCGGCGGACTGGCCGCTTCGATGGTTTCGCCCATCAGCACGCCGCCCAGGCGTTTCCAGGTGGCGCGGAACAGGCGGTCGAGGTAATCCTGGCGGTCGAGCACGTTAACGCGGTAGGTTTTGGCGCAGTATTTCGGAAAGCTGCCCTTGAGCAGCACCGTGATCTTGCCGAGCCGGTCGCGCTGCACGTCGGGTTGCTTCCAGCCATTGGCCCAGCTGCCGCAGTCGGCGTCGACCAGGGTCATGGCCGAGCTGATTGTCACGCCGTCGAGCTGCGGATACGCCACCGCCGCCACGGTGCCCGAGCCCGAGCGCAGGTCGAGTTCGAGCATGTTCTTGTTGACCATCAGCGCGTCGGGAATCACGTTGGTGTAGGCCTCGGGCGATTCGTCGAACTGCGGCGCGCCGATGTCGGGCCGGGCCGGGTTGAACAGCTGGCGGTCCAGCACCAGGCGCCCGTCGATCTTGCGGATGCCCTGGTTGCGCACCGATTGCAGCATGCGTTCGAGCACCTCGCCGCTGAAGTCGGCATCGGCCCCGCCGCGCAGCACCAGGTCGCCGCGCAGCACGTCGCCGCTGACGCTGGCGCCGGTGCGCAGTTCGGTGCGTCCCCGGAACGCCGGCCCCAGCTGGTCGAGCGCGACCATCGTGGTCACCAGTTTCATGGTCGAGGCGGGATTGAGCGGACGCTCGGCCAGGTGCGACAGCAGCGTCGCATCGCCGCGCAGCACCAGCGCGCTCATGGCATCTTCGGGAATGCTGGCATCAAACAGCAACTGGCTGACCGGCGCGGGCAGCTGGGCGCCGGCGGCGCCGGCGAAGGCCAGCAGGACGGCAAGGGCGAGTGGTCGCAGCATCTTGGCTCTCATGATCAGCCGAAGAACAGGTAAGCGACGAAGATTGCGGCGATCATGCCGGCCACATCGGCCAGCAGGCCGTACGAAATCGCGTAGCGGGTTTTCCTGATGCCCACCGAGCCGAAATACAGGGCGATGATATAGAAGGTCGTGTCCGCCGCGCCCTGGAAGATGCTGGCCAGGCGGCCGACGAAGGAATCGGCGCCATAGGTTTTCATGGCGTCGATCATCATCGCCTTCGAGGCGCTGCCCGAGAGCGGCTTCATCAGCGCGGTCGGCAGGGCCCCGGTGAAGCTGGTGTCGAGGCCGAACTGGATCAGCACCCAGTTGACGCCGCCGACGATCAGGCCCAGCACGCCGGAGTTGCGGATCACGCTGATGGCGACGAGCATGCCGACCAGGTAGGGAATGATGGTGATCGAGGTCTGGATGCCGCCCTTGGCACCTTCGATGAAGGCTTCGTAGACATTGACCTTGTTGCGCATGGCTGCGACGATGAAGGTCACGATGATGGAAAACAGGATCAGGTTGGCCCCCACCCTGGACACCAGTTCGATCTCGGCCTTGGTCAGAAAGAACGCGAAATAGCACACCAGGGCGACGATGGCCGCCGTGGTGCCGCCGAGCCAGCCGATGACGACCCTGTCGAGCAAATTGATGCGCTGTTTCATGGCGACCGCAATGATGCCGACCAGGGTCGCCACGTAGGTTGCGATCAGGCAGGGAATGAAGATATCGGAGGGGTCCTTGGCGCCCAGGATCGCGCGCTGCGCCATGATCGACAGGGGAATGACGGTCAGGCCCGAGGTCTGCAATACCAGGAACATGATCTGGGCATCGCTGGCCTCGTCCTTGGTGGGATTGATCGACTGCAGGCTTTCCATCGCTTTCAGGCCGAACGGGGTGGCGGCGTTGTCGAGCCCGAGCATGTTGGCCGAAAAATTCATCACCATGTGGCCATTGGCCGGGTGGTCTTTCGGCACGCCCGGGAAAATGCGCGAGAAAAACGGCGCGATGACCCTGGCGATGAAGCCGACTGCGCCGGCCTTCTCGCCGATGTTCATGATGCCCAGCCACAGGGTCATGATGCCGGCCAGGGGCAGGGCGATGTCCATCACGCTGGCCCGTGCCGACTCGAAGGTGCCATCGATGATTTTCCTGAAGATATCGTTATCGCCGAGGAAAATCCACTGGGCCAGTGCCGCCAGGAAGCCGACCAGGAAAAAGCCGGACCAGATGTAATTTAATGCCATGTCGTATTCGTTTCGCGTTAGGGAGCCGATGTTGCAGCGAGAGTATAGGCGCAGGTTACCGCGAAATAATGAAACCATGCAGCTTGCCTATGTAAAAAGCGTGCAGGCGCGATCCTCGCCTATCATACGCATCGATATGCACCAGACCCGCCAGGACCTGCCATGACGATGCTCCGCCTTCTTGCCGCCGCTGCGGCCGCGCTGCTGTGTGCCGCCCCGTGCCCGGCGCAGGCGGCCGGCAAGGTCCTGCATACCTTGCTGACCACCAGCGAAACCGGGCTCGACCCGGCGGTGGCGTCCGACATCGCCACCCTGAGCCTGCTGGAAAACCTGTTCGACCCGCTGCTGCGCTACGATTACGACGCCCGTCCGGTGGCCCTGCGCGCGAATGCGGCCGCCGCGCTGCCCGAAGTGAGCGCCGATGGCCTGGTGTACACCTTCCGCCTGCGCCCCGGCATGCTGTTTAGCGCCGATCCGGCCTTTGGCGGCCAGCGGCGCGAGGTGACGGCGGCCGACTATGTGTACAGCCTCAAGCGCCTGTACGATCCGGCCCTCAAGTCGCCCTGGCTGTTCCTGTTCGATGGCAAGCTCAAGGGCGACGCCGCGCTCAAGGGCGGCTTCAGCCATGCGACAAGCATTGCCGGCCTGCAAGCGCCCGATCGCCACACCCTGCGCATCACCCTGGCGGCGCCGGACAAGAATTTCCTGTTTTACCTGGCGACGCCGGCCTCGGGGGTGGTGGCGCGCGAAGTGATCGAAGCCTGGCCGGGCCAGGCCGGCAACCATCCGGTCGGCAGCGGCCCGTTCCGCCTGGGCGAGTGGAAGCGCAGCGACAAGATCGTGTTGCTGGCCAACCACGACTGGGGTATCACCCGGCACGGCCGGCGCCTGCCGCTGCTGGACCGGGTCGAGGTGCGCATCGCCGAGGAATTCCAGGGCCGCATGCTCGGTTTCCTGGGCGGCGAGTATGATTACCTGGAGCAGGTGCCGGAATCGCTGACCGGCATGGTCATCCGCAACGGCCAGCTGAAACCCGAACTGGCGGCACGCGGCATCATGCTGAACCGCTTCCCGGTGCTGCAAACCTATTATATGTGGATGAACATGGAGGACCCGGTGCTGGGCGGCTACGGCAACGGCAAGGTGGCCCTGCGCCGGGCGATTGCGCTCAGTTACGACAGCGCGGAAGATATCGGCCTGCTCAAGAAAGGCTTCGCCCTGCGCGCCGAGTCGCCGCTGCCGCCGAATGTGCTCGGCTACGACCCCGCCTACCGCACGCCGGTGCCGTACAACAAGGCGCTGGCGCAGGCGCTGCTGGAGCGCTTCGGCTACCGCCAGCGCGACCCGGACGGGTTCCGGCGCGCTGCGGACGGCAAGCCGCTGACCCTGACCATGCACAGCGAGGCGACCGTCGGCGGGCGCCTGCGCGACGAGCTGTGGCGCAAGAACCTGAACGCCATCGGCTTGCGCGTGGTATTCCGGACCGACAAGAAGACCGAAATCATCAAGGCCTCGCGCCTGGGCAAGGTGCAAATGTTCGAGAGCAACTGGATCGCCGATTTCCCGGACGGCGACAATTTCTACCAGTTGCTGTACGGCGCCAACCGCGGCCGCGCCAACTATGCGCGCTTCAACTTGCCGGCCTATAACGAGCGCTACGAACAGGCACGCCAGTTGGGCGACTCGCCGGCGCGCCAGAAGCTGTATGGCGAAATGAATCAGTTGATCCACGCCTACAACCCGTGGGTGCCGCTGACCCACCCGCTGTCGGCCGACCTGCAGCATCCGTGGTTAAAAAACTACAAGCGCCATCCTGTCGAATTCACCACGTGGCGCTACCTCGATATCGATCCGGAACAGCGCGAACGCGCCAGTAAAATGGCACGTTGATGCAGGCTGAATAGCGCCACAAGCCATGCCCTGAAGTTATAGTTGCCTCAGGAAATTTCATTAGCTGGCCTGGCGGCGACCGCGTACGCTCGTTCGGTTGATGACGTCTTGCCAAGAAAAACCAAGGAGAAACCGTGGAGTTAAAGAAGCTAGCGCAACTGATTGCCCTGATGTGCGTGGCCGGTTCGGCTGCGGCGCAGACGGCGGAGCAGCCGATGGCGCGCGTGGAAATCACCGGCAGCAGCATCAAGCGCATCGCCAAGGAAGGCGCGCTGCCGGTCGAAGTGATTTCGCGCAAGCAGATCGAAGCCCAGGGCATCGTCAACGCCGAGCAACTGATCGCCACCCTGAACATCAACGGCAACGGGTCGGACAACCTGGCCAGCAATGCCGACGTCACCTCCGGCTCGCAGCGCGGCAACAACGGCGCCTCTTCGGCCAACCTGCGCGGCCAGGGCGCCGACAGCACGCTGGTGCTGCTCAACGGGCGGCGCGTGGCCACCCACGGCATGAAAGGCTCGGCGGTCGACCTCAATTCGATTCCCTTCGCGGCGGTCGAGCGGGTTGAAGTGCTGAAAGACGGCGCCTCGGCCATCTACGGCACCGACGCCATCGGCGGCGTGATCAACTTTATCCTCAAGAAAAACTACAAGGGGCTGGAAGCGCAGGCGTTTACCGATGTCACCGAAGCGGGCGGCGGCAATATCGCCCGCTACCAGCTCACGGGCGGCGTCGGCGACTTGCAGGAACAGGGCTTCAACCTGCTGTTCGCCGTGTCAACGGGTGAAAACAAGGCCTTGCGCGGCGACCAGCGCGACTTTGTCAACACCTTCCAGCCCGAGCGCGGCGTCTCGGTCGACACGCGCGGCACGCCGTTCGCCAATGTGTTCGCGACCAGCCTCGGCAACACCATTTTCAGCCGCGCCAGCAATACCGGACCGGTGCGGCGCGGCACCACGCAAGCCTATTCCGGCGTCAGCCTGCTGGACTTGCCGGGCGGCGCCGGCTGCAACTCGGTCGATGGCATGGGCGCCTACGACGAAAAGCTGTGGGACACGCCGTCCGGCGGCCTGGGTTGCGCGTGGGATACCGGACGCGCGGCCGTGCTGCAGCAGCCCGTGAAAAACAGCAACTTCGTCACGCGCGCCACCATGCGCCGCGGCGGACATGAATTTTTCGCCGAGCTGGTGGGCGCCAAGACCGAGGTCGCCAAGCGTTTCTCGCCCAACCAGGTCTCGCCGGGCGCGGCCACCTTCCCGGCCAGCTCGTTCTATCCGAGCACCGGCGCGGCCTACAACGAGGTGTTCAATGCCCTGGTGGCCGAATTTCCTTCGATCGAGGCCAACCGCGGCTTGCCGATCGCCTACCGCTGGCGCTGCATGGATTGCGGCGACCGCGAAATCGCCACCGAAAGCCGTGCCGGCCGCCTGCAACTGGGCGCCGACGGCCAGGTCGGCAAGTATGACTACAAGCTCGGCCTGACGCGCGCCACCAGCGAATCGGAATCGACCCTCGGCAATGGCTACAACTACACCGCCCCGCTGGCGGCCGCGCTCGGCAGTGGCCTGATCAACCCCTTCCTGAAAGCCGGCGAGAAGCAGTCGCAGCAGGCGCTGGACCTGATCCGCGCCACCTCGGCCGCCGGCGTCGTGCTGTACGGCGGCAAGACCACCCTGACAGCCTTCGATGCCTCGCTGTCGGGCGAGGTGTATACCCTGCCGGGCGGCCCCATCATGGCCGCGCTGGGTACCGATATCCGCAAGGAAGAGTACAAATTCAATGGCGACCTGCGCAACCTGGCCGAGCGGCGCGCCATCCTCAACGCGCCCTTCGACGACGTCAATGTGCTGCCGCAAGTGAGCCGCGACATCCGCGCCTTCTACGCCGAAGTGCTGGTGCCGCTGACCAAGGAGCTGGACGTGACGGTGGCGGCGCGCCAGGATCATTATTCGGGCTTCGGCAACACGCTCAATCCCAAGGTCTCGTTCCGCTACCAGCCAAGCACGCAATTGCTGTTCCGCGGTTCCTACAACGAAGGTTTCCGCGCGCCCGCGTTCAACCAGTTGTTCAACGGCATCACCGAATCGACTTACGCCGGCAAGGACCTGGCCGATCCGGGCAAGTGCGCCAGCGGCAAGGTCGACACCACCAAGCCCGGCTGCGAATCGATCACGCCGGTTGTCTACACCGGCGGCAAGTCCGACCTGGGACCGGAAACGTCGAAACAGGGGACGCTCGGGGTGGTGTTCGAGCCCACCCCGCGTTTCTCGGCAAATATGGATATCTGGGAAGTGCGGCGCTTCGACACCATCAAGGAAGTCGATCTGCCGGTCATGCTGGCCAACTACGAACTGTTTAAAAACCAGTTCGGGCGCGATGCCGACGGCAACCTGGCCGTGATCGACCGGCGCTGGCTCAACACGGGCGCGGCAATTACGCGCGGCATCGAAATCGGCGCCCGCACCAATGGCAAGCTGTGGGCGGGCAACTGGGCGGCCGGTGTGGATGGTTCCTACTTGCTCAAGAAAAAGAGCAAGCCGCTGGAAACCGCGCCGTACAGCAAGGATGAAGTCGGCGTGTTCAGCTTCACCGGCGACCTGGGCCTGAAGTGGAAGCACACCGCCTACGTGACGTTTGCCAGGGGCGACTGGAGCGCCATGTTCCAGAACGTGTATCGCAGCGGCTACACCGACCAAGTGCTGCCGGGCGTGGCCAGCGGGCGCATCGTGCCGTCCAATTACAACGCCAAGGTCGACGCGTATGCCATCTTTCATGCCAGCCTGAGCTACACTGGCGTGAAAAACCTGAGCTTCACGGCCGGGATCAAGAACCTGTTCGACAAGGATCCGCCATTTGCGATCACCTACGACGGCAACACCGGGGCCGGCAGTTCATGGGAACCGCGGGTGGCCGATCCGCGCGGGCGTTCGCTGACCCTGATGGCCAATTACAAGTTCCTTTGATTCACCAGGCGGGCGGCCGGCGATGCCGTGCCGCTTTTCCCGAAAGCAGCCATGTCCAGTAGCGACAAGATCAGCCGGCGTGCCTTTGCCACGCTGGCGGCGGCCGTCATGCTGCCAGCCGGAGCCCACCATGCGCCACGTCCCATGCCGCGAAGCCTGATCAAACCGCCCCGCCTGCGCGCGGGCGACGTGGTCGGCCTGATTGCCCCGGGCGGACGCACCAACGACGAGAGCATCGCCTATGCCGTGGCGCGCATCGAAGCGCTCGGCTTTCGCGCACGGCTGGGGGCCAACCTGCGCGCCGTGCATGGCGGCTATGCCGGCGCGGTGCAGCAGCGCGTCAACGACCTGCACAGCATGTTCGCCGACCGCGACGTGAGGGCGATCTGGTGCATCCGCGGCGGCTCGGGCTGCATCTCCTTGCTGGCGCACCTCGATTACGCGCTGATCCGCGCCAATCCCACAATCTTGCTGGGTTACTCCGACATCAGCGCGCTGCAGCTGGCCATCCTGAAGCAGGCGCGGCTGGTGACCTTCCACGGGCCGGTGGCCTCGTCGGGCGTATCGGATTATTCCACCGAGCATATGCTGGCCGTGCTGATGCACCCGCAGGAAAGCTACACCATCCCGATGGCGCTGGAAAACAGCCGGCGCGCCCTGCTGGAGCCGCATTTCGCCTTGCGCACCGTGACCAGCGGGCAAGCCACCGGCCCGCTCATCGGCGGCAACCTGAGCCTGGTCAGCGCGCTGGTGGGCACGCCCTACGCGGCCGACTTCCGCAAAGCGATTCTGTTCCTGGAAGAGGTGAATGAAGCGCCCTACCGGATCGACCGCTGGCTGACCCAGCTCGACCTGGCCGTTGGCCTGGGCAATGCGGCCGCGGTCATGATCGGCATTTGCGACCATTGCGTACCGGAAGATGAAGAACCGTCGCTCACGCTCGACGACACGCTGGACCAGCACCTGAAACCCTTGGTGGTGCCGGCCGTGAGCGGGTACTCGTTCGGGCATATCCGCCACCAGTTCACCGTGCCGGTCGGCGTGATGGCCCGGCTCGACACGGCGCGCCAGACGGTGACCCTGCTCGAGAGCGCGGTCTCCTGAGCAGCCGAGCGGCCGCTCAGCCGCTCAGTGCGACACGATCTGCGACAGCACCGAAAACGCCGGCCCGGTCTGCGGCTGCTCCAGCAGCACGGTCAGCTCCGAAAAGGTGCACATCATGGTGACGATGTTGATTTTGTTCCAGGCCAATTTTTTCAGCACGCCGTGATAGATGCCGGGCGTTTTCAGGGCGTCGGGATTGAGGCGCAGGGTCAGCGCGGTCAGGTTTTCCACCCGGGCAATATGGCGCTCGCTGGCGAAGGCTGATTCCACCATGTGGATCAGCGGCCGGCTGCACACCACCAGCATCTCGTGCACCCCGCGCGTGACCGAGACGAAACTGCCCGGATGGCGCTCGGCCAGGGCCAGCAGTTCGCGCTGGCATTCGTTGCTGTTGTCCGACAGCCGGTAAGTCACCAGGGTCAGGTCGGTGCGCGTGGTCAGCTCGCTGGTGCGCGGCGAGAGCACGATCGGCGGCGAGGCCGTCGCCTGCGGCAGCCGCTCGGACAGCCGGCGCAGCGCCATCACCACCGCCGCCTGCCCCACCGGCTTCCACAGATCCGATTCGAGCTGGGGCCGCAGCTGGCGCGCCAGCTCCGACAGATTGATCAGCCCGAGCGATATCCCTTCCGTCAGGAACGCCGATTCCGACACTATTTGCTCTACTTTGGTCGCGATCGAAAGCATCTCTCTCCGGTCCTCACTTGGGTAGCCGCCGCCCATCCAGCCGCGCGACGTACTCGGGACCAAGCCCTGTCTGCGGTGCATGTTTGTCGCTTTGTTACCGTGAATGGGTTCTCTTGGACTTTCCTACTGGGGCACTAAGCCTGTTGCCAGTTCCTGCTGCGGGTGTGCCGTCGGTGAATCGTCAGGTCGACTGAGGTCCCTGGGGATCGGGCTTGGGCAACAGCGCCGGGGGAGGAGACAAACATGCCCATGCGAAGGTGAAGTGTGACGTCATGATTTTCCCGTTAACTGATTGCGCTTTATCCGGAGTGTGCCCCGTGCGCTTTAATCCATGTCCCCTGAGAGTTTTTCCCGGCAACTGAGAACGAGTGTAGACCGCATCCCCGTTAAAACGCAATCGAATTGAAGCTGTTGACAGTGCGAATTGTTACATTTCCGCACGTCTTAGAGTACGCCGTCTAATTCGCGCGCATGTGGGAATAATGCCTCACATTGATTTAGGTCAACAAAACATTCTTCAGGCAATTGCATTGAGGACCGTCACGTTTCTGGAAAAGAATGTCTAAAACTGAACATTTGGTGTGCATACGACCAAATCACCCATTTTTTTGACTTGGATTAAGAAACAGGAATAGTGTGCATTCTCTCGCGTTCACCGGACCAACTCATCGGCGCGCTCGGGTGGCCGCCACAGCACACGTGGCCAGCAGTTATCCCATTCAATCACTGAACTATCAATGGAGAAATAATGAACTTCCGCAAAACATTGCTCGCTGCGTCGATTGCTGCTTTACCCTTGATGATGGTTGGTCAGGCGCTCGCCAGCGCACCGATCATGGCCGGGCCGACCGCCCTGCATTCGCCGCAACAGGGCCAGGCGCTGGTCGCCAAGCTGGCCGCCACCCGCGCCACCCATGGCCTCGATGCCGACCACGGTTTCTCCATTACCGTGCAGCACCCTGGCGTGATCGGCACGCGCATCAGCCGCGCCGCCCACACCTACAAGGGCGTGCGTGTATTCCAGTCCGAGTCGGTGGTAGTGACCAACGATGCCGGCGAGATCGTCAGCGAGTCGATTTCCGACCGCCGTTCGGGCCTGGGCCAGGGTAGCGGCGGCAATGCCGCGCTGCGCGCGCGCAGCGCCGGCTTGAATGTGGTGCCGCAAATTCAGAGCGCCGCCGCGATCGACATGGTGGTCAAAAAAGTGTCGCCGAACGGTGTGCACCATGTGCCGCCAAGCGCCGAACTGATCATCTATCCGAGCGTCGTGACCAAGCGCGCTCCCGGCGCCCTGAACAAGTCCGAAGCCCAGCTCAACGCCCTCGACCTGGTCGAGGAAGTGAGCGACTACGAGCTGGCCTACCTGGTCAAGACGCGCATGATGGAAGGAATCCATCCGGTGTACTACGACACCATCGTCAGCGCCGCCGACGGCCGCGTGATCAAGCAATGGAAAGCGCTGCAGACCGTGGCCGGCACCGGCAAGAGCCAGTACAACGGCACCGTGCCGCTCAACACCAGCCTGTCGGGCAGCACCTACTCGCTGAAAGATCCGTCGCGCGGCACCGGCGGCACCCACGGCATGATGGCGATCACCAACGCCAACAAGGGCACCAGCGCCGGCGCGGTCTACACCAACTCCACCAACGACTGGGGCGACGGCCTGCAGTACAACGGCGGCAGCACCACCAACGCCAACGGCCAGACCGCGGCCGTGAACGCCATGTGGGGTTTGATGAACACCTACGACACGCTGAAAAACGTGCTCGGCTGGCAATCGCTGGACGGCAACAACACCTCGACCTACATCGCCGCCCACGTCAACAGCAACTATGACAACGCCTATTACAGCGATGCCTGCAAGTGCATGTTCATCGGCGACGGCGGCAGCATGTTCACCAGCCTCGGTTCGATCGACGTGATCGGTCACGAAATGGGCCACGGCGTGACCAACGCCACCTCCGACCTGACCTACAGCGGCGAATCGGGCGGCCTGAACGAGTCGAGCTCGGACATCACCGGCGAAGTGGTGGAAGCCTATGCGCGCGCGGGCGGCACCGGCTCGGTCATTCCGAATACCGGCAACGACTGGATGATGGGCAAGGAAATCGCCAAATCGGGCAACCCGCTGCGCTGGATGTACAAGCCTAGCCTGGACGGCAAGAGCCCGAACGCCTGGAGCAGCACGATCAAGAACCTCGACGTCCACTACAACAGCGGCCCGAACAACCGCATGTTCTACTTCCTGTCGCAAGGTTCGAACGCCACCTCCTCGTCCAACTACTACAGCCAGTACCTGGTCAAGAGCCCGGCCGCGATGACCGGTATCGGCACCGACAAGGCTTTCCGCATCTGGTTCAAGGCCGCCACCACCAAGTTCACCGCCTCGACCAACTACGCCGATGCGCGTAACAAGGTGCTCGCCGCGGCCCAGGAACTGTATGGCGTGGGCAGCAAGGAAGCCATTGCCGTGACCCGCGCCTACGCGGCCATCAACGTCGGCGCCGACATCGATGAAACCACCACGCCGGGCGGCGGCGTCACGATCAGCTCGCAACCGTCGAGCGTCACCGTGGCAGCCGGCGCGACCGCGACGTTCTCGGTCACCGCCACCGGCGGCACCGCGCCGTACAAGTACCAGTGGCTGCGTAACGGCACGGCCATTGCCGGCGCCACCTCGGCCACCTACAGCCTGACCGCGCAAACCGCCGACAGCGGCGCCGTGTTCAGCGTGCGCGTGACCGATTCGGCCACCAGCCCGACCACCGCCACCAGCGCGAATGCGACGCTGACGGTGAGCGGCGGCGGCGGCGGCACCACCGAGCGCATCGTCAACGGCGGCTTCGAGTCGGGCACCAACGGCTGGGCCGGCACCACCGGCGTCATCGGCTCCTACAGCGGCCAGACCGCCTATGAAGGCACACGCTTCGCTTGGCTGGGCGGCAATGGCGTGACCAGGACCGAAACGATCACCCAGTCGGTCGCGATTCCGGCCGCGGCCACCGCGGCTACGCTGAGCTTCGCGCTGCACATCGATACGGCGGAAAACGAAAACGTGGTCTACGACAAGCTGGTTGTCACGGTCAAGAATGCGGGCGGCACCGTGCTCGGTACCCTGGCAACCTACACCAACCTGAACAAGGCCGCCGGTTACCAGATGCGTACCTTCAACCTGCTGCCGTACAAGGGCCAGACCGTGACCCTGTCCTTCGCCATGCGTGAAGACTCGTCGCTGCAAACCTCGTTTGTGGTCGACAAGGTAAGCCTGCTTACCCAATAAACCGGGTGACCCCACAAGAGGATGGCTGGCTGTCCGTCCTCTTTTTTCAGCTCCGGCTTCGGCCGGGGCTATTTTTCTTTTAAGGAGCCCTGATGTCACCTGGATAACCAGGCCGAATGCGAAGCAAGGAGTCAATCAGTACAAAGGGTCAACCATGCAGTTTCAACTCCAGGTCCAGGCCGCTGCCGCCGCAGGCAGCCGCCAGCACATCGCCATCGATGCCCCCAGCGAAGCCGATGCCATCCGCATTGCCGCGCGCAAGGGCTGGCGCGTTCTCGCGATCGAGCGCCCGCAGGCGCCGGCCGAACCGCGCCGCAAGCACGCATTTCCCCTGATGCAGTTCAGCCAGGAACTCCTGGCGCTGCTGGAAGCGGGGCTCAACCTCACCGAAGCCATCGCCACCTTGCACAACAAGGAAACCCAGCCCGGCACGCGTGCCACCATCGGCGCCATCTTGCAAACCCTACAACAGGGCAAGAGCCTGTCGGATACCCTGGGCGACTTTCCCGCCATCTTCCCCGAAATTTACGTCGCCACCGTCCACGCGGCCGAGCGCTCCGGCAACTTGCCCGAAGCCCTCGGCCGTTTTGTCGCCTACCAGCTGCAATTCGAGGCGATCCGCAAGAAGCTGGTGTCGGCCGCCATCTATCCGGTCATGCTGCTGGTGGTCGGCAGCCTGGTCACCCTGTTCCTGCTCGGCTATGTGGTGCCCAAGTTCAGCGTGGTGTACGAAACCTCGGGACGCGATATTCCCTGGGCCTCGAAGATGATGCTCGGCTTCGGCCAGGTCATGTCGGCCCATCCCTTCCTGTTTCTCGGGGCGCTGGCCGCACTGGTGGGCGGCCTGGTGTTTTCGCTCAGCCACCCGGCCGTCCGCCAGCGCCTGATCCTCGCGCTGCTGCGCCTGCCGGTACTGTCCGCGCGCGCGGCCGAATTCAGGCTGGCGCGCTTTTACCGGGCGCTGAGCCTGCTGCTGCATGCCGGTATTCCCTTGTCGAAAGGGCTGGCGATGGTGTCGGCCATGCTGCTCCCCGGCCAGCAGCAGCAGCTCGACGCGGCGCGCCGCGCGGTGCAGGAAGGCTTGCCGTTTTCCAGCGCGCTGGAACAGAACCAGCTGGCCACGCCTGTGGCGCAGTCGCTGCTGAAAGTGGGCGAAAACACCGGGCGCCTGGGCGACATGCTGGAGCGCTCGGCCCGTTTTCACGATGAAGAATTCGCGCGCTGGGTCGACTGGGCTTCGCGCCTGCTCGAACCGCTGCTGATGACCTTTATCGGCGTGGTCATCGGCGGCGTGGTGGTGCTGATGTACATGCCCATCTTCGAACTTGCCGGGAGCCTGTCATGAACGCCCCTGATTTTCCCCACAAGCCGGTGCTGGGCGCGCCGCTCACCGCCGCGCTGGTGCAGCAGGCGCGCCTGGCCGCGCTGGCCCAGGGCCGGCCGATGCTGGCCGTGCTCGAAGAGATGACCGGCGCCGAGCCGGAGGTGTTCATCGCGCAGCTGGCCGCGCTGTTTTCCTATCCGCTGTGGACCATCGTCGCGCTGCAGGCCGGCACCCCCGCCTTCGGCCTGATGCCCTACACCGACTGCGCCCAGCGCGAGTGCGTGCTGATGGAAGGTCCCGCCGGCGTCCCGGTGCTGGTGCTGGGCGACCCGTTTGCCGACGACACCCTGCAGTGGGCCGACGCCGCCCTGCACGGCGGCTTTGCCGTGGCGCTGACCCATCCGGATGAGCTGACCGCCTACCTGGCGCAGCAGGAGAACGTGCAGCAAGCCATGGCCGGCATGGCCGGCGACGCCGACCAGGTCGAGAGCCTGGACCAGAGCATCGAAGACATCTCGCTGGTGCGCATCAGCGAAGACAGCAGCCCGGTGGTCAAGCTGGTCAACTCCACCATCTACGACGCGCTCAAGTTCCAGGCCAGCGACATCCACCTCGAATGCGACGGCGACAAGCTGATTATCAAGTACCGGGTCGACGGCGTGCTGGTGCAGGCCGGCCAGGTGCAGGGCTTGCAGATGGCCGAACAGATCATCTCGCGCATCAAGGTCATGGCGGACCTGGACATCGCCGAGCGCCGCATTCCGCAGGATGGCCGCTTCAAGGTGCGCGTGAAGGGCGCCGAGATCGATTTCCGGGTCTCGATCATGCCGAATATTTTCGGCGAAGATGCGGTGCTGCGCCTGCTGGACCGGCGCGCCCTGACCGAGGCGGCCCAGTCGCTGCGCCTGGAAAGCCTGGGCCTGAACGCCGATGCCATTGTGCTGATCCGGCGCCTGGCGGCCAAGCCGCACGGCATGCTGCTGGTGACCGGGCCGACCGGCTCGGGCAAGACCACCACCCTGTACGCGGCCATCACCGAGATCAACACGGGACGCGACAAGATCGTCACCATCGAAGACCCGGTCGAATACCGGCTGCCGCGCGTGCTGCAAATTCCGGTCAACGAAAAGAAGGGATTGACCTTCGCGCGCGGCCTGCGCTCGATTTTGCGGCACGACCCCGACAAGATCATGATCGGCGAAATTCGCGACGACGAAACCGCGCAGATCGCGGTGCAGGCCGCGCTCACCGGCCACCTGGTGTTTACCACCCTGCACGCGAATAACGTGTTCGACGTGGTCGGGCGCTTCCTGCACATGGGCGTGGACGCCTACAGCTTCGCCGCGGCCCTGAACGGCATCGTGGCGCAGCGCCTGCTGCGCCTCAATTGCGAACACTGCGCGGTGGAAGTGGCGCCCGATGCCGGCGAACTGCGCGACAGCGGGCTGACGTCCGCACTGGTAGCCGGCTGGCGCTTCAAGGCGGGCGCCGGCTGCGGCCACTGCCGCGGCACCGGCTACAAGGGCCGCAAGGCGGTGGCCGAAGTACTGATGCTCAACGACGCCATGCGCGAAATGATCACCACGCGCGCCCCGGTCAGCCGCATGAAGGAAGAAGCGTCGCGCGCCGGCTTGCGCCTGGTGCGCGAAGCCGCGCTGGACCTGGTGCGCCAGGGAGAAACCACATTGATGGAGCTTAACCGTGTCACTTACTGAAATCTTCTCCAGCCGCACCGTGTGCGTGTCCCTGGCACCCGACCTGCTCACCGCCGTGGTCCGCAGCGGCAAGCGCATCGTCGCCCACAGCGAAGTACGGATTCCCCTCGACCAGGCCGACGGCAAATGGGATGGCGCCCTGGCCGCCTTCGGCGCCTACCTGCGCACCGCCGGCGTGACCCTCAAGGGCGTGCCGGTCTCGGTGGCGCTGACCACGCGCTGGTGCCAGCTGGCCATGATCCCGTGGAGCGACGCGCTGCTGCACCAGGATTCGGCGCAGCGCTTCCAGCAGGCGCAGTTCGTCGGCATCTACGGCGACGCCGCGCGCGCCTGGTCCATCGTGTGCGACGACGCGCCGTACGGGCAGCCGCGCCTGGCCTGCGCCATCGAGCGCGACTTCCTGCAAGGCTTGCAGGACGTGGCGCGCGAGTGCGGCCATCCGTGCGTGGCGATCGAATCGGTACTGTCGATCACCTGGCGCGCCATCGCCTCGAGCCACCCGCAGGCGTTCGCGCTGGTCGAGCCGGGCCGGCTGGTGCTGGCCGCCGCCGCCAACGGCCGTATTCACGCGGTGCAGGCGCAAGCCCTGCGCGGTCCGTGGGAGAGCGAACTGCCGCAAGCCTGGCAGCGCTGGACCCTGCGCGCGCCCGAGCTGGGCGAAATCGCGCAGGTGGCGCTGGTCAGCCTCGACGAACGCCCGGCGCTGCACGCCTTGCCCGACTACTTCGAGACGGTCAAGCTGCCGCAGGCGCCGGCGCCCGGCTACGCCGCCGTGGCGATGATGAGGTGCTGAGATGGCGCTGACCCAACTCAATTTCGTGCAGGGCGCGCAAACGCCCAAGGGTTGGCGCCTGGCGCTGCTGGCGGGCGGCCTGCTGGCGCTGGCCGTGGCCGGCATCGACTGGGTGGTGCAGGCGCGCCACGCCGGCGCGCTCGAAGCGCAGCTGGCGCTGGTGCAGCCGCGCGAAGCGCCGCGCGCGCGCCTGTCGGAAGCCGACCAGCGCGCCCAGGACCGCCAGCTGGCCATCATCGGCGACGCCGTGCGCCAGCTCAACCTGCCGGTCACGCGCCTGGTCAAAACCGTGCAGGCCCCGGCCGACATTCACGTGGCGCTGCTCGGTATGGACCTCAACAGCAAGCCGGAGGCGGGCGCGCAGCAGGGTGGCGGCGGCAGCGCCGCCGGCGGCCTGAAAATCGCGGCCGAAGCCGAAACCGCGGGCGACATGATGAACTACGTCGCCTACCTCAACGAGCAGGCCCTGTTCACCTCCGTGTACCTGGTCAAGCATGAATTGAATGGCGCGGCGCCGAACCGGCCGTACCGTTTTCAACTGGAGGCCCAATGGCAGGATTAAAGATCGCCAGCAGCGGACAGCAGGCGCGGGCGCCGTCGATGCTGGCCGCGCGGATCAGCTGGGAAGCGCGGCGCATTGGCGCGCGCCTGGGCTGGGGCGCCGCCGCCGGCGCCTGCGCGCTGGCGCTGGCCGCCCTGTGCGCATGGCAGTCGCAGCGCCTGCAGGCGCGCCAGCACGACCTGGCGCAGCAGATCAGCGCTGCGCGCACGGCCAAACCGGCGCAGCAGCGGGTGGCGCTGCCGGACGGCGCGCGCCGCGTGGCGGCCTTCTACGCCTACCTGCCGGCGCACGACACGATTCCCGACCTGCTCAAGCAGCTGGTCGACGTGGCCGCCAAGAACGGCGTGGTGCTGGCCAAGGCCGACTACAAGGCGCAGGCCGAAGATGGCGCCGCGTTCATGCGCTACCAGATCACCTTGCCGATCAAGGCCGACTACGCAAAGGTGCAGGCGTTCATCGTCGGCGCCTTGCGCGACATGCCGGCCCTGACGCTCGATTCCGTGACATTCAAGCGCGAGCAGATCGACACCGGCGAGGTCGAAGCGCGCGTGCATTTCAACCTGCTGGTCAGGACGGCTGTGGCAAAAGGAGGACGCCGATGAAAAAGATGACGATGGCGGTGGCGCTGGGCGCAACGCTGCTGGCCTGCTATTTCGCGCCCGATGACGATACCGACATGATCCCGCCGGCCCAGGCCCGCACCATCGCGCCGGCGCCGGCCGTGGTGGTGCAGGCCCCGCTGGTGGAAGCGGAAGCGGAAGCGCCGCTGCTCGAAATCCGCCCGCGCACGCAGGACGAGGAGCTGGGCAACGCCTTTGCGCGCCAGAGCTGGCAGGCGCAGGTCACCGAGGCCGCGCCGGTCAAGCCGGCCGACAGCGCCGTCACCAAGCCGGTGCAGGCCAGCGCGCCCGGCAACGCGGGCGGCGCGCCGGAGCTGCCGATCCGCCTGCTCGGGCGCTTCCTCGGCGACGGCAGGCAGGCGTACTTCCTGCAGGTCGAGGAACGCAACGTGGTGGCCTATGTGGGCGACAAGATCGACGAGAGCTACACCTTCGACAGCGCCGGCGACGACACGCTGACGTTCACGTATCTGCCGCTCCGGAAGAAACAAACACTCGCAGTAGGGGAGATGAATTGAATCACACATTAGCGAAGAAACTGGCGGGAACGCCCTTGCGCATGCTTGCACTGGCCGTGGCGCTGAGCGCCTGCGCCGGCCCGCAGACCTTCAAGGAAGGCAAGGCCCTGCTCGAACAGGGGCATATCGAACAGGGCCTGGCCAAGCTGGAAGAAGCCGTGCGCCAGGAACCCGGCAACGCCGAATACCGGATTGGCCTGTTGAACCGCAAGGCCAGCATCGTCAACGCCTTCAACGGGCGCGCCGAGCAGCTGCGCCAGCAGGGCAATTTCGCCGAGGCCGAGAAGCTGTCGGCCCAGGTTCTGGCGATCGATCCCGCCAATACGGTCGCGCAGCAGGGCATGCAGGCCATCGCGCTGGAACAGCGCCACAAGGAGATGGTGGCCGGCGCCGAGGCATCGTGGCGGCGCGCCGGCGAGGCCGACCTGGCGCAGGCCCTCGACGCGCTGCGCGTGGTGCTGCAGGAGCGCCCCAACCAGCGCGACGCGCTGGCGCTGAAAAGCCGCATCGCCGACGAACAGGCGAAGAAGGGCGCGGGCAGCGGCAAGCTGGCCGCCGCCTACCGCAAACCGGTGACGCTGGAGTTTCGCGACGCCCCGGTGCGCTCGGTATTCGACTTCCTGGGCAAGGTCTCGGGGCTGAACTTCGTGTTCGACCGCGACGTCGACCCGGCCCTGCGCACCACCATCTCGGTACGCAATACCAGCCTGGAAGAAGCGATCCGCATGCTGCTATCGGCCAACCAGCTCGAACAGACCGTGACCGGCGAGCGCGCCATCACGATCTACCCGAACACGGTGCAGAAGGTGAAGGATTACCAGCAGCTGGTGGTGCGCAGCTTTTATCTGACCAACGCCGACGCGAAGACAGTCTCTTTTTCGATCAAGACCCTGCTCAAGGCCAAGGACATCGTCACCGACGACCGCCTCGGCATCATCATGATGCGCGACACGCCCGACATGATCCGCATGGCCGAACGCATCATCGCCATGCAGGACATGGCCGACCCGGAAGTGATGCTCGAAGTCGAGGTGCTGGAAGTGAAACGCACGCGCCTGATGGAACTGGGCATCCGCTGGCCCGACAAGGCCACCTTGAGCCTGGCCAGCGGGGGCGACTCCCTTTCACCGCTGACCGTCGCCAGTCTGGGCGGGATTAACCGCGGGCGTATCAACGTCGCCATCGGCAGCGCCACCATCAATGCCAACCAGGTCGACACCGACGGCAATATCCTGGCCAACCCGCGCATCCGCGTGCGCAACAAGGAAAAGGCCAAGATTCACATCGGCGACCGGGTGCCGGTGATCACCGTCACCACCAACAATGGCGTCAGTTCGGAAAGCGTGAACTACCTCGACGTGGGCCTGAAGCTCGACGTCGAACCGAATGTGAATCTCGACGATGAAGTGGCGATCAAGATCAATCTGGAAGTGAGCACGGTGGTCAAGGAAATCATCAGCAAACTGGGTACCCAGGCTTACCAGATCGGCGCGCGCACGGCGGGCACGGTGCTGCGCCTGAAGGATGGCGAGACGCAGGTGCTGGCGGGCCTGATCAGCGACGAGGACCGGCGCAGCGCCGACAAGCTGCCGGGCTTCGGCGACCTGCCGGTGCTCAAGCGCCTGTTCGGCAGCCAGAAAGACGATACCTCGCGCAGCGAGATCGTGTTGTCGATCACGCCGCGGATCTTGCGCGGCCTGCGCCGGCCCGACCTGATGACCGCGCAGTTCGACTCGGGCACCGAATCGAATGTGGGCGGGCGCGGGCCGGGTCCTGGCGGCGGATCGGCGGCCGCCGGTGCCCAGCCGGCAGTCCAGGCGCCCGAGGCGCCGCCGCAAGCGCAGCCAGCGCAGCCATCGCAGCCGGAAGCGGTGCCCTCGCCCATGACCGGCGGCGATGAAGCGGCGCCGCAGCCGCCGGCCGCCGACAGCCCGGCCGGAACCGGCAAGCCGCCGGGCACCGATGCGCCGCGCAAGGTGATCCAGTGAAGGCGCGCGGCTTCACCTTCATCGAGCTGATGATCACGCTGGCGATCATGGGGACGCTGGCGGTGGTGGCGGTGCCGATGGCGCAGGTGGCGGTGCAGCGTGAAAAGGAGCGCAGCCTGCGCAGCGCGCTGATCGAAATTCGCGAGGGGCTCGAAGCGTACAAGAAGGCCGCCGACCTTGGCCGCATCAAGATCGCGGTGGGCGATTCGGGCTATCCGAAAAAGCTGGAGGAGCTGGTCGAGGGCGTGCCCGACCAGCTTAGTCCCGCCAAGAAGAACATCTATTTTCTGCGGCGCCTGCCGCGCGATCCGTTTGCCGTCCAGGACGAGGGACGCGCCGCCGATACCTGGGCCAAGCGTTCGTATTCGTCGCCACCGGATAACCCGAGGGAGGGCGAGGACGTGTTCGACGTCAGCTCGCGTTCGGCGGCGACGGGATTGAACGGCGTGCCGCACAAGCTGTGGTGAGGGTGATGAACATGAGAAGAGAACACACTGGATTTACCCTGGTCGAACTGCTGGTGGTGATGGCCATCATCGCGACCTTGCTGACGATTGCCGTGCCGCGCTATTTCGGTTCGGTCGACAAGTCGAAGGAAGTGGCGCTCCAGGAAAACCTGAACGTGCTGCGCCTCGGGATCGACAAATTTTACGGCGACAAGGGCGTGTATCCGGCTTCGCTGAGCGACCTGGTGACACACAAGTATTTTCGTTCGGTGCCGGTCGACCCGATCACCGAATCGAGCGTGACGTGGCAGCCGGTGGCGTCGCTCGATCCGGACAAGCCGGGCGTGGCCGATATCCGCAGCGGCGCGCGCGGCAAGACGCGCGCGGGCGTACCGTATGAGCAACTGTAAGCGCGGACCTCGGAGCGGACCCGATGGCGGGTTCGCGTACATCTGGACCCTGCTGCTGGTGGCCTTCATGGGGGTCGGCAGCAGCATCGCCAGCGAACTGTATTCGACTTCGGTGCGGCGCGACAGGGAGCGCGAGCTGCTGTTCATCGGCCACGAATTTCGCGCCGCCATCGCGCGCTATCACGACAGCGCCGCGGGCGGGCCGCAGATGTATCCATTGACCCTGCAGGAACTGATCAAGGACCCGCGCTTCCCGAACGCCAGGCGCCACCTGCGGCGCCTGTACGCCGACCCGATCACCGGCAAGGCCGAGTGGGGCTTGATCAAGGTCGAGGGGCGCATCGTGGGCGTGCATTCGCTGTCGCAGCGCGCGCCCATGAAGGTCGATAACTTCGACGAGCACGACAGCGGCTTTCGCAACAAGGGCCGCTATGCGGACTGGGTGTTCGTGTACCCGCACGATATGTTCATCGCACCGCAGGACGGAGAGGAAGGCAAGAACGGCGGCCCGCTCCGCATCGGCGTCTTGCCCAAGCCGGGCGCGCCGCGCTGAGTGCTTACTGGCGCATCGAGCGAAATGTCAGGCTGATGCGTTCGCCGGCGTGCGGGTCTTTTGGAATCGCGTGCACCCAGTCTTGCTGCACCTGCCCCGACATGTACAGCAGCGAGCCATTTGGCAGGGGGTAGTCGACCCGGACCGCGGCGTCCCGTTTGCTGCGATAGGCGATCGCGCGCACGCTGCCGAGTGAGACGATGGCGACGCCGGTGCCGTCGTTCAGGCCGTCGGTTTCATCAGAATGAAAACCCATTGATGATTTGCCGTCGGGGTAATAGTTCAGCAGGCAATTGTTCGGCCGGAAACCGAGTTCGCCTTCAAGACGCGCGCATAGCGCGTCGAGCAGCGCCGGCATGGGCGACTCCGCGTAAGCGATCTGCGAATAGTTGTAGCTGGCGCCGAAGCTGGCCGTCTTGCGCGCTTTCATACGCTCGTCCCAGGTGACTGTGCTCATCAGCGCGGCAAAGAGCGCATCGGGATCGGCGATGAAAGCGGGGTTGAGGCGAATTGGCGGAACAGGCATCGCGTCGACAGGTCAGAACCAGCTGCGGCTAAAGACCATGGTGTACGGGAATGCCATCGCGCAAGGCTTGCCCGAGCAGCGTGCCGGTTTGTATTTCTCGTTCATGGCGATAAAACCGGCCATTTCCGACAGCTTAGGGTCCGGCGTCACGTACACATTGACCGATTGGGCCTTGCCCTCGCTGTCGATCATGACCACCATGCTCAAGAGGCCGAAGGCCGGGTCGCGCGCATTGATCTTCTGGATCGCGCCCAGCACGTTGCCGTTGCCGAGCAGCGGGTACGGCGGTTCGTCCGCCGGGTCGAGCAAGGGATACCAGCCGCGCACGACGGCCCGTTCCTGCTCGCTCAGTTGTTCGTACGAGGCCTTGAACGGCACCTGGCCCCCGGTGACGACCTTGCGCGGGATGTGCGTGCCCAGGCGCGGCCCTTCCGCCTTGAGATCATGTTCCCTGGACGGCTCCGGCGGCGCCTTGGCCGCTGCGCTCACCTTGCCCTGTTCGCCGTCAGCCGGCTGGCTGACCGCCACCGCGCCGACCCGGCGCCCGCTCGAGTACAGCGCCACGCCATTGCCGTTCGGCCGGTCGTTCTTCCATTCGCCGTCGTAGCGCCCGCCCAGGGTGTAGACGATAGCGCCCTTGCCTTCGCGCTTGCCGGCCTTCCACTGGCCGTCGTAACGGTCGCCGACCTGGTTGACCGAGGTGCCGGTGCCGTCGCGCAGGCCATCGCGGAATTCGCCCCCGTATTCATGGCCCGGGTAGTACATCAGGTACCCTTTGCCATGCGGCCGGCCGGCTTCGACCATGCCTTCGTAGCGCCAGGTGTTGACGTCGGTGGTGCGTTTTTCGATCACGCCCACGCCATGCGCATAACCGTCCTTGCACGGTCCCTGCCAACGCATGTCGTCGCCAGCGGCCGCGTCGGGCAGGGCCAGTTTGCAGGCTTCCTCGCTGCGCACCGCCAAGGGCAGCAGCAGGGACAGGAGCAAGGGAAGCATCAGGACGCGGGTGGACGCGCGGGGTGAAATCGGCATGGGGCTCTTTCGTTGCAGGCAATGGGTTCGAACCACCCAGCGTATCAGAGCTTGCCTACCTTGCGCGACATAAAAGTGTAGGCCAGTGTCTCGCCGTCGATGCGGAACATGTCGGCGATTTCGCCGGTCTGCACGAAACCGCAGCGCGCATACAGCCCGCGCGCCGGCAGGTTGACCGACAAAACCTCCAGGTCGATCCAGTCGAGCCCCGCGTCGCCGGCGGCCCAGGTGGCCGCCACGTCGATCAGACGGGCCCCCAGGCCCTGTTTGCGGGCGTCGCGGTGCACGCCCATGCCGAGCAGCGCGCGGTGCGCGCAAGCCCCTTCAGGACGCGCACGCAGGTCGATGTGGCCGGCGATGCCGCCCTGAGCGTCGAACGCCAGCCATAAACGCCGCCACCCGGGCTGCCCGAGGGCGGTCCCGGTGGCGCTGCGAAAGGCGTGTTCGCGCTCGGGCCCAAAGCGCGAGGCGGCGCGCGCCATCGGCATGAACAGCGCCGTGGCGCCGCTGCCGTTGTCACGCAGGTGGTCGTTCAGGTAGGCGAAGAAAGTGTCCAGATCCTCGCTGGCCGCCGCCCGGATGAGCGCTTCGCCCGCCATGCTTACAGCGCCCGCGCGATCAGGATTTTCTGAATGTCGCTGGTGCCTTCGTAGATCTGGCACACGCGCACGTCGCGGTAGATGCGTTCGACCGGGAAGTCGCTCACGTAACCGTAGCCGCCGTGCACCTGGATCGCATCCGAGCAGACCCGTTCAGCCATTTCGGAGGCGAACAGCTTGGCCATCGCGGCTTCCTTCAGGCACGGCAGGCCGGCATCCTTCATCGACGCGGCGTGGCGGATCAGCTGGCGCGCGGCCTCGATCTGGGTGGCCATCTCGGACAGTTTGAACTGCACCGACTGGTGCTCGAAAATGGGTTTGCCGAAGCTTTCGCGGTCGCGCGCATACACCAGCGCCGCCTCGAACGCGGCGCGCGCCATGCCGACCGCCTGCGAAGCGATGCCGATGCGTCCACCCTCAAGACCCGACAGGGCGATCTTGTAGCCCTGGCCTTCTTCGCCAATCAGGTTGGCCGCCGGGATGCGGCAGTTCTCGAACAGGATCTGCGCGGTGTCCGACGAGTGCTGGCCCATCTTCTGTTCCAGCCCGGCCACGATGTAGCCTGGTGTCGCCGTCGGCACCCAGAACGCGCTGATGCCCTTCTTGCCGGCCGCCTTGTCGGTGACCGCCATGACGATCGCCACGTCGGCGTATTTGCCGCTGGTGATGAACTGCTTGGTGCCGTTCAAAACGTACTCGTCGCCCTCGCGCGTGGCGGTGGTGTGCAGTGCCGAGGCGTCGCTGCCGGTATGCGGCTCGGTCAGCGCGAAGGCGCCCAGCATCTTGCCTTGCGCGAGGGGCCGCAGCCACTGTTCTTTTTGCGCGTCGTTCGCATACATCATGGCGATGCTGCACACCGGGCAGTTGTTGACCGAGATGATGGTCGAGGTGCCGCCGTCGCCGGCCGCGATTTCTTCGAGCACCAGCGCCAGCGAGACGTAATCGAGGCCGGCGCCGCCCAGTTCTTCGGGCACCGCCACGCCGAACGCGCCCAGCGCGGCCAGTTCCTTCAGTTCTTCCTTGGGAAAGTGGTGCTCCTTGTCCCAGCGCGCGGCGTTGGGGGCAAGGCGCTCCTGCGAAAAGCTGCGCAGGGCGTCGCGGATCATCTGGTGTTCTTCGGTCAGTATCATAGGTTTCGCTAGGTTGGGCTTACCAGGGAATTGGCGTGCCGTCGTAATTGAGGAAGGCGCCGTTGGCGCTGGCATCGATGCCGGCCAGGGTGGCGCGCAGGCCCGCCGCGCTTTGTTCGGGCGTGATGTCGGCGCTTGGGCCGCCCATGTCGGTCCGGACCCAGCCCGGATGGAAGGCCACGCAGGTTGCGCCCTTGGGGCCGAAGCGGATGCCGGTGTCGACCAGCACCGAATTTAACGCCGCCTTGCTGGCGCGGTACAAGGTGCCGGACGCGCTGCTGCGCTTGCCCATCGACGCCATGCGCGAGGAGATCACGGCCAGCTTGCCGCGCGCCTCGGCCACCATGGGCGCGATCACCGGCAGCAGGCGCAGGGCGGCCAGCACGTTGGTGTGCATGACGGAGTCGAAGTCGTCCTGGGTGGGAAAGCCGTCGTGGCGCGGGCCGTACACGCCGGCGTTCAGGAACGCGGCGTCGAGCAGTTCGCCGTCCAGGGTCCAGCCCAGCGCGGCGATGGAGTCGGCGCTGGTGACATCGAGCTGGTACGGATGCACGCCCATGGCGCCGAGGGCGGCGCAATCTTCGCTTTTGCGGGCGGTGGCGATTACGCGCCAGCCGTCGGCCAGGTACTGGCGCACCAGTTCGCGGCCGATGCCGCGCGAGGCGCCGATGATGAGTGCTGTTGGCATTGAGTTTCTTGTTGGAATGCGGGTATATGCAGACTTGTCGCTAACTTCATAGCCGTCGTTCCCGCCATTGGCGGAACCGACGGAGCTTAATGGCTACATCATCTCGAACGCCATCGCGGTCGCTTCGCCGCCGCCGATGCACAGCGAGGCCACGCCGCGCTTGCCGCCGGTTTTCTTCAGGGCGCCGAGCAGGGTGACGATGATGCGCGCGCCGGATGCGCCGATCGGGTGGCCCAGTGCACAGGCGCCGCCGTGGATGTTGACCTTGTCGTGCGGGATGTCGAGTTCGTGCATCGCCGCCATCGGCACCGCCGCAAAGGCTTCGTTGATCTCGTACAAGTCCACTTCCGACGGCTTCCAGCCGGTCTTGGCGAACAGCTTTTGCAGTGCGCCGATGGGGGCCGTGGTGAACAGGTTCGGTTCCTGCGCGAAGGTGGCATGGCCGACGATGCGGGCGATCGGGGTCAGGCCCAGTTCACGCGCTTTTGACTCGCGCATCAGCACCAGCGCGGCGGCGCCGTCGTTGATCGACGACGACGAGGCGGCGGTAATGGTGCCATCCTTTTTAAAGGCGGGCTTCAAGGCCGGGATTTTATCCAGCCTGGCCTTGGCCGGGCCTTCATCCTTGTCGATCACGCTGTCGCCGGCGCGGGTGGTGACGGTGACAGGCGCGATTTCCCACTTGAAGTAGCCTTCGTTGTTGGCTTCCTGCGCGCGCTTGACCGAGGCAATCGCGAACGCATCCTGCGCTTCGCGGGTGAAGGAAAACTTGGCCACGCATTCTTCGGCAAAGGTGCCCATGGAACGGCCTTCGCCGGTCTTCTCGTTGCGCGAGTAGGCGTCTTCGAGGCCGTCGTACATCATGTGGTCGAGCATCTGTCCGTGGCCGATGCGGTAGCCGCCGCGCGCCTTCGGAATGATGTAGGGCGCGTTGGTCATCGATTCCATGCCGCCGGCGACGACGATGTCGGCGCTGCCCGCGAGCAGGGAGTCATGCGCGAAGATGGCCGCCTGCATGGCCGAGCCGCACATTTTGGACAGCGTCACCGCGCCGGCGGAGAGCGGCAAGCCGCCCTTGATGGCCGCCTGGCGCGCCGGAGCCTGGCCCTGGCCCGCCATCAGGCAGTTGCCGAAGTAGACGTGTTCGACCAGCTTGGCATCGACGCCGGAACGCTCGACGGCCGCGGCGATCGCCACGGCGCCCAGGTCGCTGGCGGACTTGGAAGAAAAATCGCCCTGAAACGCGCCCATGGGTGTGCGGGCGGCGCCGACGATAACGACTGGATCATTCATTGTGTAAGTTCTCCAAATAAGATGGGGTATAGACCGCCGGGTTGTCGGCGGACGTCTGGTTACAGAAGCGGATCTGCTGCGGATACGGAAACACGTCTTCGATATGGCCGTCCATGATGCGCTGCTTGCGCGACTGCCAGAAATCCTTGGTCAACAGATCGGCGTGGTGCTTCATGAAATACAGGCGGATTTTCGCGTTGCCCAGCAAAAATGCGCCGAACTGCTCGGGGAAAACATCGTGCTTGCCGATCGAATACCACGGCTCGGCCGACATTTCATCTTCTTCGTTGCGCGGTTCCGGGATAGTGCGGAAATTGCAGTCGGTGATGTATTCGATTTCGTCGTAATCGTAGAACACGACCCGGCCGTGGCGGGTGACGCCGAAGTTTTTGTACAGCATGTCGCCGGGGAAGATATTCGCCGCCACCAGTTCCTTGATGGCATTGCCGTATTCGATCACGCCGTGTTCGATCAACTCATCGTTGCCGGCCACTTCCGCTTTGTTGAGGAACATGTTCAGCGGCACCATGCGCCGTTCGATGTACAGGTGGCGGATGATGATGCGGTCGCCTTCGTATTCGACCAGCGACGGCGCGTGATGCATCAGCTCGGCGATCAGCTCCTCCGAGAAGCGTTCCAGCGGAAACGCCACGTTCGAGTATTCCAGGGTATCGGCCATGCGGCCCACGCGGTCGTGGTTCTTGACCAGCAGGTATTTTTCCTTGATCTGGGCGCGCGTGGTTTCCTTGGGCGCCGGGAAGAAGTCCTTGATGACCTTGAACACATACGGGAACGAGGGCAGCGCGAACACCAGCATCACCAGGCCCTTGATGCCGGGTGCGATCTCGAAGCGGTCGGCGGTGTGTTTCAGGTGCTGCAGGTAATCGCGGTAGAACAGCGTCTTGCCCTGCTTTTGCAGGCCGAGGATGGTGTAGATCTCGCTCCTCGGTTTGCGCGGCAGCAGGCTGCGCAGGAACTGCACGTAGGCCGACGGCACTTCCATGTCCACCAGGAAGTAAGCGCGCGTAAACGAAAACAGGATGGTGATCTGTTCGTGGTCGAACAGCACCGTGTCGAGGATCAGCTCGCCGTGGCGGTTGTGCAGGATCGGCACGATGAAGGGATATTCGCGGTTGCCGTTGATGCCCTTGCCGACGATGTAGGCGCCCTTGTTGCGGAAAAACAGGCTCGACAGTACCTGGATCTGGTGGTTCGGTTCCAGCGCTTCGCTGCCGAAGATCAGCTTGAGGCGGCCTTCGACCAGCGCGATGTCGCGGTCGAGGTTGGCGAACTTGCAGTTGAGCTGGAAATTCGTGACGATGCGCTTGAGCGCGAAGCGCAAGCCATCCTTGGCCGGGTAGTACACGCGGTAGGTCGGCAGCAGCTCGTCGGTTTCGATGTACTCGGTGGACACCACTGGGCGCACGAAGATGAAATCGTTATGGAAATAGGTGCGGTGCAGGATGTTGCAGCAGACCGAGTTGAAAAAGGTTTCCGCCAGCTCGGGCTGCTTGTGGCCGGAGAGCATGCCGATGTAATGCAGCTTGAGTTCGCGCCAGACTTCGTCGGTCAGTTCGCCGTTGTCGTACTCGTCTTCGAGCACTTGCACGCATTCCTGCACGCGCTGGTCGTAGAAACCGATGCGGTCGCGCGCCGCCTGCTGGGCCACGGCCCAGGAACCGGTTTCAAAATGGCGCTTGGCGACCTGGCTGGTCTGGCGGAACAGGCGGTAGTGCTTGTCGAAACCGTCGAGGATGGTGCGGGCGATATCGAAAGCAATCTGCGAAGACAGCAGCTTGGGGAATGCAACTTGTGTCATCTGGCTTCTCGATC